>JALQXY010000109.1 GCA_023262945.1 Rickettsiales bacterium
ATATTTTGTCATATTGTTCATTTTTAGATGGGAATTGGTATAATACCAATTCCCAGCTAAAAACATATGTAAAAACTAAACAATCTGACTTTATCTTTTTGGCTAAAAATTGCAAAAAGACTTAAGTCTTATAGGTATAAGACTTGCATTTTTTACAATTTTTATCTCAAAAATATTTTGTTATAATTTTAAAGACTGGATTTGGTATTAGCGATTGGGGGCTCTAGGAGGAAATTGAGTTAGTATATCTAATATTTTTTCTACTTTAGGGCTTTTAGAAGGTTCGGCTAATTTAAGTATATTTATAAGCAAATCTGTATCAAGGACTTTAAAAAGACTATCTATCCCCAATCTTGGGTGATATGCCATTGCTAACGCAAGTTTTTGTTCTTCTGATAATTTTTCTCTTGCGATTCTTTCGTTATCTTTCAAGGCATCATTTATAGCCTTAATTGGCAGTGTCCCTAAACCATTATCAGGTGCTTCAAATGAAGTTAAAGTTGTGTTTATCTTAAAAAGATTAAGTATTGCATTAGCTATTTCTTCTGTCATTATCATATCATTAAGGCTTAAATCAAATGAAGTTAAAGTTGTGTTTTTTTTAAGCGCATTGGCTAATGCAATAACTCCTTCAGCTCTTATATTTTTACCTCTTAAATTAACTGAAGTTAAAGCTGGGTCATTTTCTTCTATTCTTTTTAGTAGAGCAGTAAATTCTTCATTCATTTTTTTTAATTTTAATTATAGTTAATTCTGATTATATCAATTCCAATCTAAAAATAAACAATATGACAAAATATTTTTTGAGATAAAAATTGTAAAAAATGCAAGTCCTCTACCTATAGGACTTAAGGCTTTTTGCAATTTTTAGTCGAAAAGATAAAGTCAGATTGTTTAGTTTTTGTATGTTTTTTAGATGGGAATTGGGTTTATAGTAGATATTTCTTTATCATAAAAATCTTCAATAATTTTTTTAACATTTTTATAGCCACTAGCAGTATTTATCTGCGCGCGATACTCAGCCGAACCCTTAATACCAGAGCTATACCAACCAATATGCTTACGCGCCAAAGGTATTGCAACTCTTTCACCATAATGCTCTATCATTTGTTCAAAATGATCTAGAATAATTTGTCTTTGCTCAATAATATCAGGCGGCTCTAATTTTATCCCATCATTTATATCTGCCGATATTTGATTAATAAGCCATGGCTTACCATAACAAGCTCTACCAATCATAACCCCATCAGCGCCAGACTCTCGCATTGCCAATCTAGCGTCATTGGCATTTTTAATATCGCCATTAGCAATTACAGGAATTTTGACAGCATTTTTACTTTTAGCTATTTCTTGCCAATTAGCAGATCCGTTATACATTTGACAACGAGTGCGACCATGAATTGTTAGCATTTTTATACCAACATCTTCAGCCTTTTTTGCTAATGAGGGAGCGTTTAAATTTTCATAATTCCATCCCAATCTCATTTTCATAGTAACTGGAATTTTAACTGCTTTGACTACACTAGCCATGATTTTTGTTGCTAATTCTTCATCTTTCATAAGGGCACTTCCGGCAAAACCATTGACTACTTTTTTTACTGGACAGCCAAAATTTATATCAATTATGTCAGCACCTAAATCTTCGTTCAATTTAGCAGCCTCGGCCATTACCTCTGGATCGCAGCCAGCAATCTGCACCGACATCGGAAAATGATCTTTGTCTTTTTTACCCTTGAGTAAAGATTCACGAGTTTGCAAAATCATAGCTCGCGATGCTATCATCTCAGAAATTACCAAACTAGCACCAAACTTCTTAACTAATCGACGAAATGGCAAATCAGTAACTCCAGACATGGGAGCAAGTAAAACATTATCTGTTATAGCAATATTACCAATATTTATTAAACTTTTCATCTTGTACTAATTCCCATCTTTAAATGAATTAAAGTTTAGATTTTACATTAAAGCGATAAGAAAAATCAGACTTGCTGGCGCTCCCGGCATGATTCGAACATGCGCACATGGTTTAGGAAACCAATGCTCTATCCCCTGAGCTACGGGAGCATTTATAGCAATAAAAACCATTACAAATCAAAAAATTTTGCAGTAGTTTTTTATTGCTTGTTTAAATAAATCTTGCTTCCCATATCTTTAAATTTTTTACTCATTTCTTTCATACCTTCTTCGCTATCTTTTTGTTTTTTTGCGTAATCTCTAACATCTTGAGATATTTTCATAGAGCAAAATTTAGGACCACACATTGAACAAAAATGAGCAACTTTAGCACCTTCTGCGGGCAAAGTTTCGTCATGAAATGAGCGCGCCATTTCTGGATCAAGAGATAAATTAAATTGATCTTCCCAACGAAATTCAAAGCGAGCTTTTGATATTTCATCGTCCCAAGCTCTAGCTGCAGCATTACCTTTGGCAAGATCTGCAGCATGTGCAGCTATTTTATAAGTAATAACTCCCGTTCTAACATCATCTTTGTTAGGTAAACCAAGATGCTCTTTTGGCGTGACATAACAAAGCATTGCTGTACCAAACCAGCCAATCATTGCAGCGCCAATAGCTGAAGTTATATGGTCATAGGCTGGAGCAATATCTGTTGTTAAAGGGCCCAATGTATAAAATGGCGCCTCATGGCAATATTGAAGCTGCTTTTCCATATTTTCTTTAATTTGATGCATAGCAACATGACCAGGGCCTTCGATCATAACTTGACAATCATTTTGCCAAGCAATTTTAGTCAATTCTCCCAAGGTTTTAAGCTCTGAAAATTGTGCCTCGTCATTAGCATCAGCAATAGAACCTGGACGAAGGCCATCTCCTAAAGAAAAGCTAACGTCATATTGCTTCATGATATGACAAATTTCTTCAAAATTTTCATATAAAAAGCTTTCTTTATGATGAGCCAAACACCATTTTGCCATTATCGACCCGCCACGAGAAACAATGCCAGTAACTCTGTTAGCAGTCATTGGAACATAAGGCAATCTAACTCCAGCATGAATTGTAAAATAATCAACTCCTTGCTCGCATTGCTCAATTAATGTATCTTTAAATATTTCCCAGTTTAATTCTTCAGCAATGCCTCCAACTTTTTCTAAAGCTTGATAAATAGGAACCGTTCCCACTGGCACGGGACAATTACGAATAATCCATTCACGAATATTATGAATATTTTTACCAGTAGATAAGTCCATTAAAGTATCGGCGCCAAATCTTGTAGCCCAGATCATTTTTTCAATCTCATCTTCAACAGAAGAAAATATCGCTGAATTACCAATATTAGCATTAATTTTAACTAAAAAATTGCGACCAATTATCATTGGCTCACTTTCGGGATGATTAATATTAGCAGGGATTATAGCACGACCAGAAGCAACTTCATTACGAACAAATTCTGCAGTGATAAATTTAGGGATATTGGCTCCGAAAGATTCACCTTTATAATTAGAATTCTTAGCTAAATCTTCACGCGCCATATTCTCACGAATAGCAATATACTCCATCTCTTTTGTAATAATTCCAGATTTAGCATAAGTCATTTGCGTTGGAGTTTTATTTGGTTTAGCTCTTAATGGCTTAAAATTGTCTAAATTAAATTCAGGAGCAGTAGCATTAGAATAAGATTTATTTCCATTATCTTCTGGCGTAATTTTGCGGCCTTTATACTCTTCAACATCTCCTCTTTCTAAAATCCAATTTTTACGCAAAAATGGTAAACCCTTATTAACATCAACTTGATTAATATATGATTTATCAGTATAAAGACCTGAGGTGTCATAAACAATAAAATTTTTATTGCTAGAAGATTTGGAGAGTTTGATTTGCCTCATACCAACCTTAACATCATCAAATTTCTTACTATTAATGTAGATTTTATCAGAAGACGGCAACGAACCTAGAGTAAGGTTATTTTTAACTTGATTTGACATTTGTTATTTTTTTTGCTTTGATTTATTGCTAAACATCGCCAGCATTCGCCAAGTCACCAAAAAACCTCCAAAAATATTTATTGAAGCGATAATGATGGCAATAAAGCTTAAAACAGATATAATAGAAAATTCTTGAGAAGAGCCAAGGGATATAATGGCACCGACTATTATAACTCCAGAAATGGCGTTTGTAACTGCCATAAGCGGGGTGTGTAAAGCTGGAGTAACCTTCCATACAACAAAATAACCAACAAAACAAGCGAGTACAAATATTGTTAAGCCAAAAATAAAAGGATCAACTCCTGCGGATGAAATCGTAGCAGCACCAGAAACGCTATCCTGAAATGATGTAAATAGTTCTTTTAGCATGTTTAATTTAAATTGTTGACTTAAGCTAATTCTAGTTTTAAAAAGTTCAAAGCTTTTTTACAAGTATATTTATTTTTGATAAAGTCTAATAAATCAAATTTTCTTCCTTTGCTTATCTTAATTGGGGCGTAGCCAAGCGGTAAGGCAGCGGGTTTTGATCCCGCGATGCGTAGGTTCGAATCCTGCCGCCCCAGCCAGTCTGAACGACCACTCAAATTCACCATCATATCGAAGAGCTTCTTTATTGTAAATTCTGGCTTTGTGACTCTTAAGCTTAAGTTCAAAAACAAAATTGATTAATTGGCGTTTTTTGGCAGTTTTGGAACTTTCAAAAGGTTGGTAAGTTTAAAAGCTGTGATTACGGTTGTTTTAAAATCATCATCAGCTTTTTCATAAGGAAGACCCCTGCAAATTACAACCATTTTCCAACCTAGGTTCATTTTTATTGGATCGTTTCCATTATTAATCAATTAATCAATCAAATCTCCCATAAAAATTCTTTAAAATAGCTGATTTGCAGTAGTTTTTTGCCTAAAATAGACATCAATCATCGCCTTTATTTCTTGATACATCATGATCTCCAGCGCCAGATCTTGAAGCGCTATGGTTTCCTCCTGGGGACTTTGCTTCTATCTCTCCTCTTTTTTGCATTCTTTTTCTAGATGATCCGTAAGCTTTTTTACCACCTTTTAACATACCCCTCCTGACTCTTTTTGACATAGCATTTAATGCCCCTGCAGCTCTTTTAAAAATAGAATTTCCATCAAGATTTGACATTTGCATTTGTGAGCCAGTTAGAGCTCCGCATATTCCCGGTATTTCGCTAATAAATTTATTTAAAATATAAATTATAAATGCCGCCTTAAGCAAAGTAAGCATTTTCGATGAAATATCGCCACTAAGTAAATTTGTTAAAATTGGTATAGACAAACCTATTATTTCAAATCCTGGTATTGTACCAAATTTATCAGATTCAATAATACAAGCAACGCTATCATTGTTTGGATTCTCTATTTTAGCAAATTGATTGTAGGCAAGGCATTTTTCATAATTTTCTAATTCAGCGCCCTTACTTGTTTTATATAGCGTTTTGCCATTTTCTATCGAAGGATGAGAGCAGTATGGAGAACAATTTATTGATTTAATCTGAGGATTTTGCCCTTCTGGGGAAATTCTTGAAAATGTAGCACTACCTAGTAAAACATTATCCATAAGAACGACAACAATAAATATATATGCCGACATTATAACTGGCTGCAAGGCAAAACTAATTAGTAACATAAGCCATTTTTTAAAACCTTCTTTTGTTTTTTCAAAAAGCAGCATCAAGAAAACTATCGGAGAAATAAAAACTAATATCACAATAGAAATCGCAGAGCCTATGAATATGTGCAAAGCCTTGATTGCTATAACTATCAAATAAATGCCAAATATTGAAATAGCTAAAGAAAAATATAAACCAATTGGTCCCGTAAAAAAGCCCGCCAATATAACAAGAAAAATATTAGCCACCGTGGCATCAGCTCCAAAGCCAAGATAACGTGCAATTTTACAATCAAGCGTATCCCATATAGCTAAATATTCTTTACCTTCTGGATACGATGTGATCAGCTCCATAACTCCGGTTTCCTCATCTACCACTATACCGAATTGACAGCCATCTCTTTTTTCTTCTTTTGGTACCGCAATCTTAAATAATATCGATGATAATTTTGCTGAAGTACTATATATACCTTCAAAAAAAGTATCTTTCCATGCATTACCAAAAGTAAAATAAATAATAATAGCAATTTTAAATACATATACCAGAATCTCTTTTCTTTTAGTTATATCCCTCATGCCTGCTAAAATAGTTATTCCATATATTGTTATTGATATTATTAACGTCATCTTTACAATATTTTTCATAGCTTTCTGCACATTATCAAAAAAAGATTTCTCTTTAGCTTGAGATCCTTTTTGATGCACTAAATTATTATCTATTATTGCATATCCATTCTTACAAATTTCTTGAGAATCAGGTTGATCAATTGTATTAGCGCATTTGCTATGACCAACTCGATTATAAAATAGATTCTCGATTGTTTCTTTTACGCATTGAGAAATTGGAGCACTGAAGTTTTTAACTTTACCAGAAAAAAATCCTGAATTGTAGCTTTGTATATTTTTTGAATCTCCTATCAAATTGATACAAGCTCTAGACATATATGGTGAATATTCGTGAATAATAGGATCTGATACATTAGATACCAAGGTACAATGCTTAAAGTGTTGACAATAATTTTTACATTTTCCGGCCTCCTTTTTAACATTGCCATCCGAATTTCTTATCTCGCTACTACGATCTTCCCCATTATATTCAACTGCTTGAGTTTCTCCTAGAGAATTTGGATCATGTTCTTCAAAATTAGGAAAATTAGAAGTACCTTCAACTATATCACTATATTGATCGCAAGCGCTAGATCCACCACCAACAGAAAAATTAAAAGGGCAAAAATTATAACTATTGGCACAAATAAAACTATTATCATGCTGAAATTTAACGTCAAACTGCCCTTCCATAGCATCTGACCATAAGCTGCACTTTAAACCAGCTTTACAAAATACGCCCTTTCTTTTATTCTTAAAAATACAGTCAAAATCATCAGATGCGCAATTCGTATATTCTAAACACATATAATTACTACTTCTATCTATGCAACACTCATAAGCATTAGTCAAATCTAATAAAGAGTATTTTGTTTCGTTGTAATCGTATTTTTGCAGTGCATATTTATATTTTTCACAATTATATGAAGCCGCCTCGAGGCCTCGCATATAGTATCTTTGTCTTGGAAATTTTTCATTGCCTATTTTTTTATCGCTATTACTAAGGGGATCAAGGCAGGCATTGCCACTTGATGGATTATCTTCAAACTCTATACCTTGATAAAAAAATTCACGACAACCCCTTTCATCGCTTTGATTAAGTGATTGATTTAAACCCGAACAATCAATTTTCTCGGCCCCGCTAGAATTCATTCTTTCTCTTAGATTTCTTTTGTAAAATTCATTACTGTATGACAAAGTCTCCTCCGAAGGCCTGATCCAATCGCTACCGCATATTTGAGTTTTATTGTAAAACTTTTTTGCTCTCTCGAACTGAATCCCCATTGCAGCAATAAATGCAAACATGTAAGAAGAATTAGCGGTAGCACAAGACGTTACACAAGTAAAATTAGATGGATTAGATGCTGCTTTTTTTGTGCATTGAGCAAGTCTATATAAATCAATATTTATTTTTGGAAAAGGACTAATAAAACCTGGAATTTCACAAGAGATCATGGCAGCCTGTAAAGCCACCTTAACTCCAGCATAAATTGCCATCATGCTGCCACAATGCTTATTTTCTAAAATAAATTCATATTCTAAAGCCTGTTCATTTGGCTTATTATCAACAATTTTAGGAGCGAATGTGCCACCAAAGCCCGAAACTGGATTAGAATCTCCTTTTACACATTTCCTTACCCGCTCAACTCCTTTCTCGTAGTCCAGGGATGCTGATAGTTGCGAAATATTGAAGTTTACAACTATAATAGATGTAAAAAATATTTTGATTAATTTATTGATAAACTGCTTCATTTTTATATCTTAGCTGACTTTTTATAAAAAATTGACAACCAATCATCGGGATCACTACCAGTTTCTTTAATAATTTCATGCAGCAAATTAACAGTTTCCGTTCTACCAGATAATACTCTTATTACCTCATCCATTCCACCAAGATCAACTCTTGCAATCACTCCGTCATTGTCTTGCTTAACAAGAAAAAATCTAGTTGAAGGATCGGTTGATTTTACCAATCTAAATTCCCTTTCAGAAAGCATAAATAAATCACGATAAATGTGAGTTGCCTTGATATTTGGAAGAAAAATTTG
>JALQXY010000129.1 GCA_023262945.1 Rickettsiales bacterium
TGATAACATTATTATTAAAACCAATTTTAAGATTTTTAATTACAAGCATTTTGGATGATATTATACCAAATTTTTATCTTTAAAGCAGTTAAAAATAAGTGATTAAATCCTTTATCTTTTTGGCTTAAAATTAAGAAAAGACTTAAACTATATAGGTATATAGATTTCATTTTTCTTAATTTTAATCTCAAAAATACTTCGAATTTAATTCGTTTAAAGATGAGCTTCGGTATTATATATATCTTGATACGCTATTTTCTCTTGGTAAGATTTGTAAGGTAAGATAAGAATTTTATAATTTCCTCAATTTTTCTTGTTCATCAGCTCTTTCTCTTTCTTTCTTGGCATATTTTAACTCAGAATCAGAAAACTTATCATAAAACCTCTTAACTTTATCATTAAAATCGTTTTTCCATTTTTTAATTTCTTTGACTCTTCTTTCGTGTTTTTCTGCAATTCCATATTTACCAATCATAAAGCCAGAGTTTGTTAAAACTATTTTAAGCTCTGTGTACAACTCATTTCCCTCGTCATATAAGGGGCTTTTGATAATTTCTTTACAAACATTGTGAAGCCTCTCTATTTCTCCATATTCATTTAATTCAGTATAACTTCTGAGTATTCTTATAACAAAATCAAAATCCTTTTTCTCTTCGGTTTTGACTAATTTGATAAGTTCCTTTTCAAAACCTTTTGCAAAGCTGGTAAATACTACTTTAAAAATTTTAGCAGCTCTATATTCAAACAAATAATCATCATCGTCAAATCTCTTTCTAGCCATAGCAAAAAGTTGCTCTACATTATTTGCTAGTTCATCTTTAAGAGTTTTGTTATAAAGCTCGTAAGGTATTGCATCGTATTTTTTATCTGCTACTTCTATGTCTAATCTTTTATCAAAAAACTCAATAACTTTATCGGGATACTTTTTGGCAATCTGATTTAGAATTTTCTCGCATCCGTAATGAATCTTTTTGTTAAAAAGCAAGTTATCTAGGATAATTTGAATTTCATCTTTTGAATCTGTGTTTTCTACCAGTATAGTAATAATAATATCGCAATCATTTGTTAGCTGGCCATTTTTATTTAAGGTTAAGATCTTTATAATACTTAATAAAAAGTCTTTTATTTCTTTTGGTATGGTCTTTTTCTGTTCTTTATCAAAAGGTTTTATGTATTTTTCTAATGATCTGATAAAGGTTAGAAGAATATCACTTTTGGTTTTTCCTGTTTCTATTTTTTCTTTTGCTTTTATGAGAGCATTTTTCATCAACTCAATATCAATATCACTTTTGCTACAACCAATAGCCAATACACATTCTTTAAAATATTTATCTTGTTCAAGGTAAGAGACGATTTGCTGCTTTGTTTCTTCCTCTCTTTCCTCAAGCAGGCCAGACAAAATGCTTAAAATAACAGAGTTATTAAAACTTTTGTTGCATAATTTTGATATTTCCTTTTCTCGTTCATGCAAAATTCTGAAACCAAGTTTTGGATTTAGTTTGGCAACTTTATTTAAAAGGTTAAGCGCCTTAAGCGTTTGTTCATCACCATCATAATCTTTAATGACTTTAAAAACTCTGTCTAACCACTCATCTAAGTTATCTTCATCAATTGATTTAGCGTAATTGGTGATTGTGCCATCAATTTTATCTAACTCGTTTTGTTCAGTGTTTTCATCATGACCATAATAACTTCTGTATATGGATAAATATCCCCAACCAGATACCAAATTTCTATAAATTAAGAATTCTTTATCTTGATTTACTTTGTCTCTGAATTTTTCTATTAAATTCATCAACTCATCGTTGGTCTTTATAAACTCTGGATTTGTTGTATTGGTCTTATTAATATCAAATGACTTATAATGTAATATAGCCATATAACCCTCAATACTCAGAAGTATTCTATAATTCGCTTCATCAATTTTTGAAATATAGAACTCTACAACTTCTTTTGCATTTTCTAAAACTAAGTTGAAGAGCTTATAATATTCCTCATCATTTTTACTGGATTGTGAATTTTGCAAGCATGCTTTTTCAAGAGAGGATATGATTTCTATTTTTCTTTTAGTCTTGTCCTCTAAATCAGATTTAGAGAGTAAGTCATAAGTTTCTTTTAGAACAGATATTGCCCCTGATCTTATCTTTTTAAAATTGTCAGATGCAGTTATCGAACCTCTATAAAATGTAAGTGAATCATAATCATAAAAAGTTCCGCTTGTTTCGCATGATAAAAGATTTCCGCAAATAACAGAAATTGCTGATGAATATTTAATTTTGTCTTCAGGAGATAGCTTTCTTAACTCTCCTAATATGGAAAAATGGATAGCTAAATCAGCTTCCTGAAGAAGGTGAATATTGTATTCTGAAATATTTTTTATGACCTCATTAACTTTTTTGACAGTATTTTGATTTTCATCTAGCGAGTAATTCAATAAAAGGGGAATCATTTTTTCACTCACGTGATATCTTATATCATTCAAAATATCAAAGCATATATAAGCTACTTCTCCACTTTTCTTTCCTTTAAATTCTTGTTGCCATGGAGTTTTTATTTTTGGAGATTTATTAGTTTTGGAAACCTTCAATGATATTTCGCAAATTTTAAATGCTTCATCAACCAGTTCTTCAATTTTGTTGTAATCAGACATAATCACTCTGTATTTCTCCAAAAAGTCATACAAAATATTATTGTCGTCTATTTTTCCAAGTATGGCAGAATTCAACTCATCAGAGTCAATTAGGTCTTTTCCTTGTATTAACTTTTCGCAGTCAATTCTTATCTTCTCAAACTCTAGTTGTGCTAGTGTTAAATATTTATTAAAAATGCCATTTAACCTCTTATTAATGGCTTCCATTCTTTTTTCACCTATCTTATCAACAGCATTGAACTTTTTATATGTGATGTCGTGATTTATTTGGAAAAAGACATTATCAAGGGCGGAATGAAGTTGAATTTCACACCACATATCCTTGTAAATCCTATACTCAGGGAGGTCGGATCTATTGTTTTTAAGCTTTACCACATAATGAATTCCTCTATAACAGTCTTCTGCCTTTCTACTATCTTTTGTGGGTAAATGTTCAGTTGTTCTATTCCTATCTACCTCAAAGTTTTCTTCTATGACTCCTAGATTGATAAATTTATTTATGTCTGATTTGTGATAAAAAACTAACCTACAACCAGCTAAGTCAGTTATAAAATCTTCAATATTATCATGATTTTCTTCTGAATATTTTCCCTTTCGCACCTTATCTTGCAAAGACTCAAAATCTTTTGCGCGTGAAGAAGTATGGTGAAGTTTGATGCTGCGAATATTAGATTCTTTTGAAAGAATACTCCTAATAACCTCGGCAAACTGACTATAAAGCGTAAATCTTTGCCTATATTCTTCTAGCTTCATTTAACAAAACAAAATTGAATAATATTGGCTAACAGGTTAAAGGGATGCATTTATTTTTCCAAACATTAGATCAAAATTCGTTGATTTGCAAGGGCCTTTAAGATGGATAATTTATCTTAATGTTTTTCAGGTTAAATTGGTATTAGTTAATCTTTTTATTATTTCTTCTTTTTCAATTAGATTTATTAAATTAGTAAGTTCGGGGCCTTTATTTTGACCACTTAATGCTAGTCTTATAGGCATAAAAAGATCTTGCCCTTGGCGCTTGCTGTGATTTTTAATGTCTTTGAGCCATGTTGGCCAGCAATTAATATCTTTAGTGTCTTGAGGTATTAATTTTGCTACTAATTGCAAAAAATCTTTATCTTCTATTTTGTTTGGATAGCGAAATTCTGTAAAACATATTTCGATCCATATTTTAATTTCATGTAAGAAATTAAGATTAGATTTAATTTTATCAAAGAAATCTTTGGTTATATTTTGATTGAGATCATAGTTATTAATGCGATCTTTAATATGCGCAAAGTCAATTATTTGCAATAATTTGTGATTTATGATATTTAATTCATTAATATCATATTTTGTGGCGGATTTGGAAAATTTGGAAAAATTAAAATCGTTAATTATTTCTTTAGTATTTTTATGAATTTCTAACGCTTTTGAAGTTCCGATTTGTGTTAAGAAATTTATCAGAGTCATAGCTTCAAATCCTTGTTTTCTTAGGGATCTGATGTCAAAACCGCCAATTCTTTTAGAGATTTTACCAGAAATGGCTTGCACTAATGCTAAATGTGCAAAATTTGGTATTTTAGAACCTAAGCTCTCAAAAATTTGAATTTGAATTGCGGTGTTTGTTATATGGTCTTCACCGCGAATGATGTCGGTTATTTGATGATCAATGTCATCTATTACTGAGCAAAATGTATAGGTTGGAATGCCATTTTCTCTAATTAAAACCGGGTCAGAAAAATGCCTGCCGTCATAAATGATTTTGCCTTTAATTTTATCGTCCCATGATGTTTTCTTGTCTTCAAGTAAAAATCGATAATATGGCTTTATCCCTGAATCTTTTAGTTTTTGTTTTTGTTCGTTGGTAAGTCTTAGGCTAGCGCGATCATAAATTGGTTTTTGTCCAGAAGCGATTTGTGATTTACGTTGAATGTTTAACTCTCCTTGACTTTCATAACATTCATAAAGACGGCCAGATTTAATTAATTTATTTTTACATTCTTCGTAACGATCTAAATTATCTGATTGCTTATATAGTTTATCGTAATTAATGCCAAGCCATTCTAAATCTTCGATTATAGCTTCTTTATATTCTTCTTTACTGCGTTCAATGTCCGTGTCATCAAAGCGCAAATAAAATTTACCATTATTTTTTTGAGCGTAAATATAGTTAATTAGAGCGGCACGAATATTGCCTACATGTAAGAAGCCAGTTGGAGAAGGGGCAAATCTAACTTTTATAGTCATTATTTGATAAAATAATTAGTTATAGGATATCTTCTTTCAAGATCAAAAGACATTTTGGAGATTTTTACCCCCAAAGGTGATTGTTTTCTTTTATATTCTGATTTATAAAAAAGTTTAGCAATTTTATCAACCAAATCCTTATTAAATCCTTGTTTTACAATTTTATCTAAAGATTGTTGCTGCTCAATTATTTGATAAAGTACTTGATCTAATGTTTTATAATCTGGTAGAGAGTCGCTATCTTTTTGATTTTCTCTAAGTTCAGCAGTTGGTTCTTTGTGAATAATATTTTGAGGAATTAAGTTATTTTTTTGATAAATTGATATATTTGGAATATTTTTATTGCGCCAATTGGCTAATTGGTAAATTTGGCTTTTATAAAGATCTTTTATAGGATTGAAAGCGCCGCACATATCACCATAAAGCGTGGCATAGCCGCAAGCTAATTCAGATTTATTGCCAGTTGAAAGCAAAAGTGCGCCACTATTATTTGATAAAGACATTAAAATATTGCCGCGAATGCGTGATTGCATATTTTCTCTGGTTAAGGGAGATGAATATGGAAGGGTTTCGAGCATTTTTTGAAATAGTGATTCAATTTCAATTGTTGTTAGTGATGTTTTTAGATTTGCTGCGCAATTTTTAGCATCATTGATTGAATCATTGCTGTTAAATCTTGTGGGTAGGGCGTAAAGAAAGACGTTTTCACTTCCTATTGCGTCGACTGCTATGGTTGCTACAAGCGCTGAATCTATTCCTCCAGACATACCTAGCAAAACTTGACTAAAGCCGTTTTTTTGAATATAATCTCTAAGCCCTAAAATACAGGCCTGATAATTATTTTGTGCAATTATATCACAATCTAAACTTAGATTATCTTCATTTTTTAACCGCGTAAATTTTTGATAACTGCTTTTATATTTAATAGGTTCGATAATTTTGACTTCATGAGTTTCGTCAATTTCTATAATTGCATAGTCTTCTTCAAAACTTTTTAACTCAATAATTTTTTCGCCATATTGACCAGTAACAAAAGAGTTGCCATCGAATATTATCGAATCTTGTCCACCAATTTGATTAAGATAAATTATTGGTTTTTGGCACTGAGAATTAAAAGAGCTGACTTTTTCAAATCTTTTTATTTCTTTGTTTATGGTGTATGGCGACGAGTTGATTATAATAGCAAAATCAATCTCATATTGACTGGCTAAAAAAGTATTTTTAGTATCCCATATATCAGCGCAAATCATCATATTAAAATTTAAGTTTTTTAATTTGTGATTTGTTAGATTTGGAGATGCTTCAAAATAGCGTTTCTCGTCAAAAACTTCGTAATTTGGTAAATTTTTTTTGTTAAAAATTTTAATGATCTTATCATCTTGAATAAGAATTGCCGAATTACGAAAAATAATATTATTTTCTTTTTTACTATCTATAGTAGGGCAGCCAACTATCATAGCGCAGTCGCTATTTTTAGTTAAATTACAGAGTTTGACAATTTGATTTTGACATTCTTCAATAAAATATTGTTTTTGCCATAAATCTTGCGCAGGATAGCCGCAAATTGTCATTTCAGGAAAAAGAACTAAATCGCATTCTTTATCTTGTGCCTTTTTGTAATGCATAGCGATTTTATTAAAATTGCCATCAAGATCGCCAACGGTGGTATTAATTTGCGATAAATAAATTTTCAGACTCATAAATGAAATTAGTTCTTTTTAATCAAGATCTGCGAATAAATGATAATCCTGCTCTTTATGAAGCGGTAAAGCAATCTAATTTAGATGGTAAAGATATAGTCGCAATCTATATTTTTGATAAAATTAATAATAGATTAAGGGGTGGTGCTTCTAAATGGTTTTTATATAATATTCTTAGTGAATTGCAGCAAAATCTACAACAAAAAATAGGTTGTAATTTAAGTTTTTTTGCCGGTGATTCTTTGCAAATTATAGGTAAAATTATCAATAATTTGAATATTAATGAGATATATTTTAACAATGATTTTACTCCAGATGGTCAAAAATTAAATGATAAGATTATTAATTTTGCAACTTCAAATAATATTAAGATTTTTAGCTTTGACGGTAATTTGCTTTTTAAGACAGGCGCTATTTTAAATGGCTCTGGGCAATATTTTAAAGTTTTTACACCATTTTGGAAAAAATGCCTAGAAAATGAAGAAAATATCAAAAAACCTTTACCAGCCATATCATTAATTAAGAAAAATTCGCTAACTATTGATAGTGAGATTAAATTATCTGAATTAAATCTTTTGTCAAAAATATCGTGGCATCATAAAATGCAAGATTTGTGGCAATTTAAAGAAGAAGATATTTTATCTAATTTTGCTCAATTTATTGCCAATAAGATCATTAATTATAAAAATTCTAGAGATTTTCCGGGCATGGAATCAACTTCAAAATTATCGCCTTACTTGCATTTTGGTGTTATTTCGGTGCGATATATTTTTAACGAAGTAAGGCTGTATCAAAAAATAAATAATCAATTACAAAATAAAGATATTAATCACTTTTTATCAGAAATAGGCTGGCGTGAATTTTCTTATAATTTATTATATAATTTTCCTCAATTGCCATCACAAAATTTTAATTCTAAGTTTGATAAATTTTCATGGCATAAAGATGATGAAATTTTGCAAAAATGGCAAAAAGGCTTAACGGGCTATCCAATCGTTGATGCAGGAATGCGTGAATTATGGAAAACTGGCTGGATGCATAACAGGGTTAGAATGATTGTTGGATCTTTTTTAGTTAAGGATTTGTTGATTGATTGGCGAGTTGGTGAAGAATGGTTTTGGGATTGTTTGGTTGATGCTGATATGGCAAGCAATACTGCTAGCTGGCAATGGATTGCTGGTAGTGGTGCTGACGCGGCACCTTATTTTAGAATTTTTAATCCAACTTTACAAAGTAAAAAATTTGATCCTGATGGAGTTTATATTAGAAAATGGCTACCAGAAATTTCTAAATTACCAAATAATTTGATTCATGAACCAAGTAAGGCTAATATTTTTGAATTAAAAGATGCCGAAATTGATCTTGGTAAAGATTATCCTTATCCAATAGTTGATCACAAGAAGGCGCGCGACATGGCAATGATGATATATAAAACTTTATAAAAAACTATAAATTATACCAATTGCCATCTAAAAATGAACAATATGACAAAATATTTTTGAGATAAAAATTGTAAAAAATGCAGGTCCTATGCCTACAGGGACCGTTGAATCTCAAAAATTCTTAATTTTTTAAAAAAAATTAAGGTCATAAAAATCTTTTACAAAAATCTTCATGACTTTAATTTGCTTTATTTAATTCTTTTTGGTTAGTTTTTATCAATTTATTTGATAATTTGCACTATTCTTCTGATATTTTTAAAGTTTTGTTGAATTTTAGATGGGGCTGTTGAATCCCATTTTATAAACCTCTAGTAAATTTTAATTTTTTTTGTAATTATTTCTTGAAGAAAATAGCTCTAAAGATAGGCTTTACCTAGCTTTAGAGCTATTTTCTTTTTTAGCTTTCTTAAGAATCTTCAAGAATAAATCATATGTCTTTTTAAATAGAAATGGTAACTTTAGATCAGTTAATTGATTTAAATCATAATTATCGCAAATTTAAGAAATCATGGGATCTAGAACCAGTTAAAAAAGAGTTAAAAAAAATTGAAGATAGTTTAGGAGCTGATTTTGAAGGTTATGGAATTTTTAGATTATTTTTATGTTTATTGGTGCAATTTATGGAGAATTTAGGCGATAGAGAATTAGAAGAATCTTTAAAAAGTAATTTAGCTTCTAAATGGTTTTGTGAGTTTAATTTATGTGAAGCAACTCCTAGCTATTCTTTATTTACTAAAATTAGAAATAAAATTGGCACCAATAAATTATCTAAGATTTTTAATATTTTAAAAGATCAGTTAAGAGCTAAAAGCTATATGAGTGAAGTCTTTACCTTTGTTGATGCCTAGCATTTAATATCTAAAGCAAATTTGTGGGAAGAAAGAGATAAAGCAATTAAAGAAAAATATGAAAAACTTAACAATGAAACCTTACCGAAATTTGCTAAAGATAAACAAGCTAATTTTGGCTGTAAAGGTGGTAATAAATTCTGGTATGGCTTTAAGAAACATATCTCAGTAGATATGCAATCCGGCATGATTAATAAAGTTGCTATCACTAAAGCTAGTATTATAACAATTCCCACCCAAAAAAATATATATAAAAACTAAACAATCTGACTTTATCTTTTTGGCTAAAAATTGTAAAAAATGCAAGTCCTATACCTATAGGGCTTAAGGCTTTTTGCAATTTTTATCTCAAAAAATATTTTGTCATATTGTTTATTTTTAGATGGGAATTGGTATAACAAGGCCATTGAGCTTAACCCATCAGATTCACAAAGTTATAAAAACAAGGCTATGCTTTATAAAATTTTAAAAAATAAATAGTTCCAATGAAAAAGGTTTCAGTTTTTGTTGATGTGCAAAATATATACTACACCACAAAAGAAAAATATAATCGTAATTTTGATTATAATAAATTTTGGTCAGAAATAACGCTAAATAGGGAGATTGTGACTGCTATAGCCTATGCAATAGACAATAATGATGAAAAGCAAAAGCAATTTCAAAATATTTTAAGATCCATTGGTTTTGAAGTAAAATTAAAACCATTTATCAATAGAAGCGATGGATCAGCTAAAGGAGACTGGGATGTCGGCATTGCTATTGATATTATGGAATATGCTCCAAAATCAGATATAGTAATTTTGGCATCAGGGGATGGAGATTTTGATTTATTAGTTAGAAAAATTAATAACAGTTTTAATATCGCCAGTGAAGTATATGGCGTTCCTGATTTAACTGCAAATTCCTTGATTAATGCAGCTTCTAAATTTTTTCCCATTAGAGAGAATTTACTTTTATGACATCGAGGTAGAAAGTATTTAACAAAAAAGCCAGATTACCATCTAAAACTTTCTATGTTTCTTCCTAAAATTCTTTCTACTCTTGGCCTTTTTAGGAAATTCAATTTTACTTTTTATATCAAGTTTTGAAATCAGCTTCTGATAAGATGATTTATCTGAATTTGATATAAAAGATAGAGCAAATCCTTTTGCATTCATTCTTCCAGTTCTGCCAACCCTGTGAGTATAATCTTCAATTGTTTTTGGAAAATCATAATTAATCACATGTTCGATATGGTCAATATCTATTCCTCTTGCAACAACATCAGTGGCAATTAATATTTGAAAATCTTTGGCACGAAATTTTTTAATAACCTTATCTCTTTGATGCTGCCTTAGATCTCCATGAATTGCTCTAGCTTTGTGACCTTCATCATATAGCGAATCTTGCAGCTCATCGGCATATCTTTTGGTGTTAACAAAAATTAAAATTGACCCTTTTTTGTTCTCAATTGTCTTAATCAAGAGGTCAAATTTATCATTTTTTTGCACAGGAGCAAAATCATGTTTAATATTATTATTGTTTTCCTTATTAGAAATAATGCTAACTGCTTGATAGTCCTTATCTAAATAATTTTGAGCTAATTTTACAACCTCTTTTGACTGAGTAGCTGAAAACATTATTGTTTGCTTAACAGGAGATAATTTGGAGTAGATTTGCTTAATTTCATCCTTAAATCCCATATCAAGCATTCTATCAAATTCATCTAAAACAAAATAATTAATCTTAGATATTTTGATTGTACGGCGAGAAATATGATCTTTAACTCTACCTGGTGTAGCAATTATTACATTGGGATCTTTCCTTAAATCAGATATTTGTTTTTGTATATTAACTCCACCAACAATAGGGCAACATCTTATTTTTTTCCCAGCTATCAATCGCGCTGTTTCAAAAATTTGCGTAACTAATTCCCTTGTCGGAGCAATAATAAGACAATAACCAGATTTAGTATTTTGAAAGATTTTTGCTAGGACTGGGATAATAAAAGCCGCAGTTTTACCGCTTCCTGTTTTAGATGAAGCCAAAATATCATTACCTTCTAAAATTAGAGGAATGGATCTTTGTTGTATTTCTGTGGGGTTATGATAATTAGCTTTTTCTAGAGAATGTAGAATATCATCAGGCAATCCGTAATCTTTAAAAGATTTCATTGCTTTCCTGTTATTCTTCAATTGTTACATTTGCAGCTTTAGTTTTTCCGCTTCTTGCATCTTTAGATTCTTCATATGAAAGAGTAATTCCTTCTCTAAGTGAGTTAATGTCCAAATCCTCTGAATCGCTCATATGGAAGAAGATATCACATTCTTGTGATTGAATAAATCCGTATCCTTTATCGGGAAAGAATTTTTTTAATTCGCCGCTTTTTCTTTTAGACATAATTTCTATAAATAATTAATTAATAAAATAAACAATGAGAAAATTGACTTCTCAAAACTTATTAGAAATTAACTATTTTACAGAAAACTTAAGATATGAAAGAGATGTAATGATTTTCATTACCAACTATCCTATATCTTAACCGTAAGAAAGCAAGGTTTATAAAAATTAAACAATAGACAAGTTCGCAAAAATCATTAAAGTTGCATTCGCACACCCAAACAGAAAAGTTCGACAGAAAAGCTGTGAAGTCAGTGTTTGTCGAAGCGTCCTAAAATCCAAACAGGACGACCCAAACGGAGAAAGAGAGAATTTTTGGGGAGATTTTGGTAAAATTTTATGATAAACAGAGAATAAAAAGGACGACTGAAACGAAGTTCAGCAAAGCTAAATTGAGTTTTGAAACTCGCAAAGCCTTAGATTTACTGGGGTTGGAGCATTGATTCAGTTAGCTAGAAAATGGAACGGAGACGAGGTTAGAACCAGTTAAACTGGCGGTGTGCAAAGCTCACTTTACGAACTATTATCCTAATTTGCCGATGCAGAGAATACAAGGGTTAAATTAGGTTTTGGGTCGTCCTTTAAATTTCGAACTTTTGTACCTGTTGAGGCAAGCAACATCACTTACGAACTTTTTAAAGGCTCAATTCGAATCCCAATTTAACATCCAAACCCACGGCTAATTTTTAGGATTAAATTCTACCAAAATTCTACTTCCCTCACTCTCAAATCTAATGCCCTCATTTTCTAGCACAGCAACAACCTTCTGCATTGTCTCAATTCTTAAATTTCTAGCGCCTCTTTCAAAATCGCCGATGGTCGCCTTGGCAACTTCTGCCTTTTGGCTTAAATCTTCTTGACTCCAATCCAGAAGTGCTCTGGCAGCTTTGCACTGTTTGTAATTAATTATGATATTCATGCGTTATTAACTTGATAAGTCAGTCTTTTAAATCGTCTCTGTGTATTGGCACATTCCATTTTGGATCATACCAAAATCTACGACC
>JALQXY010000142.1 GCA_023262945.1 Rickettsiales bacterium
CATGGCAAAACCCCTCTTATTTATGCTGCAAAACGTGGCAATAAAGACATAGTTGAGTTTTTATTAAAAAAAAAGCTGATGTTAATTATAAAGATGAACATGGCAAAACTCCTCTTATTTATGCTGTACAATATGGCTATAAAGGCAAAGGCATAGTTGAGCTTTTATTAGAAAAAAATGCTGCTGTTAATGGTAAAGATGAATATGGCAAAACCCCTCTTATTTATGCTGCACAATATGGCTATAAAGGCATAGTTAAGTTTTTATTAGAAAATGGAGCTGATGTTGAAGTTAATGATAATATTACCAGAACCCCTCTTATTTGTGCTGCACAAAATGGCCATAAAGACGTAGTTGAGCTTTTATTAGAAGAAAAAGAATTAGCAAGTAAAGAACAACATATTATTAGAGCTCTTTTTTGGGCTGTAGGAAGTGGGCATAAAGATATGGTTGAGTTTTTATTAGGAAAAATAGAGTTAGCAAATAAAAAAAACGCTATTGATAAAGCGCTTGTAGTAGCTGCAGGAAATGGCCATGAAGACATCGTTAAACTTTTATTAAAAAAAGGAGCCAATGTTAATGCTAAAGACGAATATGACAAAACTCCTCTTATTCGTGCTGCACAAAATGGCCATAAAGACATAGTTGAGCTTTTGTTAGAAAGAGAAGAATTAACAAATAAAGAAGATGTTATCGCCAAAGCGCTTATTTATGCTGCAGTAGGTGGTCATAAAGACATCGTTAAACTTTTATTAAAAAAAGGAGCTGATGTTAATGTTGAAGATATATATGACAGAACTCCTCTTATTTGTGCCGCACAAAATGATCATAAAGAAATAGTTAAACTTTTACTAGAAAATGGAGCTGATGTTAATGTTGAAGATATAGATAAATTTGTTTGTTTTGCAAAGCGTTATAAACTCGAACATGAATTCCATAAGGAACCTATAGAGAGATCTAAAAATGGATTTAGAGTTTTAATTTCTCATCTTTTAAATAAAAAAGAGGGATTTGAAGAAAAATATAACACAAAAGAAGAAGTTCGGACAATATTAGCAAATTCAGGATCAAATATAAAAGAAGATCTTTATAAAATATTAAATGAAGAATTTATTAAATCTTTTATATCTCCTGATAATTTGCTAAAAGATAAAGATAAACATTATCTAAAAGAATTCTTTATTTGTAAATCATCATCCAATCAATCATCTCCTCATGCTTTATTTAATATTAAATCAGCAATTGGTGGTGATGACAAACCTTTTTCAAGCTTAACTTCACCTTCGCAAGAGCCGATTAAGAAAAATATAATTTTAGATGAAAATTCTTTTAAATTATTCAATAAAGAAGAAATCCCTATAAATAGAAAAAAACAAATTGTAGAAAATTTAGTTCAAAATGGATTTAATGTTTTTTTATATTGCCAAGATAATGAATTTATTAATCTAAAAGATAAAACTAATGAAGAAATAGAAGAATCTCTTAATAAAGGTTTGGGTCAATATTCTTTAAATGAGAAATTGCTAGAAAAATTAGTAAAACATGGCCCTTCAATTGCTACTGATAATATTTTTTTACCAAATGGTAATCAATTAATTACTAATTACGCCCTTTCTCTTATTTCAGATTACGGCAATCACAATTCTGATGCAAGTTATAATCTACTTAATAATCTAGATTTAGAAAAGACTGAAATAATTATAAAGGGTCTATTGAATGAGGAAATTATTGTTCAAAACGCATTAAATCCAGCTCAAATAGATAATACAAGCGCATCAAATCCAGATCAAAGAAAGAATACGATTTATATTAGCAAAACTGGTGATAATATAAAAATTGATGATGAAAGTGGCGGTAAAGCTCAAACTTTTAATATGGAAATTGCTGGTGAAGTTTTAAGTGGTGTTAATCCTGAAAGTCTAAAAGTAAGAGATGTTATTTTTGAGTTGAAAATTAAATCAAAATCAGGTATTACATTAACTGCTATAAAAAAAGTAGAATTTACAAAAGAAGAAGAAATTAATATAATTCAAGATCAAGATTTAGATCAGTATAAAAAAGCAACAGATGGTGCTTATGTTAGATTTACAAGTAATCTTAGAGCTAAAAAAGGAAAAAGATTATATTCAATTGATGCTCAGGAAGAATTAGTTGGGGTACTTGGTGACGCTACAGATTTAGTAATTAAAAGAGGAGATGATGGATTTTTTTATGCAACTTCACAAACAGATAAAGAGATATCTTATGTTCTTAAAGCTGATAAATCAATTTCCGTAGAAAATAAATTATCAGATGAAAATCCCATACAAAAAATTATCAATGATTACAAAAATAAAGACTTTGTTATGACTATTGGAGCTAATTATGAAATGCCCAAAATCGAAAAAGGTGATATTAAAGCTTGGAAGGAAAAAGTTTATAATAAAAGAAGTGGTGCTTGTAGACATCGAGTTGCTGTGGTTTATGATAAAATAATTAATCAACATCCAGATCAAAAAGGAAATGTTAGAATCACTGGTATTAATGGTAATCATGTTATATTAGAAGCTAGAGCTGATTCAAGAAGTAATTGGATTGGTATTAATTTGGGCGGTGCTGAAGCAAATTTAAACTATAATGAACCCAAAAATAAATCTAAGACTAAATCAGAAATTAGACCTTCACAATCTTTTTTACAAGATCATAAATCTAATTCTGCTTCCTCTTCTTCGAAAGATAGCTTAAATAAATCCACCCCTTCTAATTCTATATTTCTTAAACTTTTCAAATCTTTCAAATCTTTTATATCAAATATATCAAAAAGATTGAGTGTGTCTAAAAAAATACGTATATCCCCTGAAACAGATAACACTATTCTTGCAGAAAATAATACTAATCAAGGCTCTGAAACCCAAGAATATAAAGCAGCATCAGATCTTGTGCTTTTAGCTAATCATCCGCGTGAGCATCAGCATGCTGCTGATAATGCAAATCCAAGACAAGAAGGAGAAGATTTTATAAAAGATAAGATTATAGAATTGTTAAAGTCCAAAAAGCAGCCTAGTAAAATAAATTCTTTAGAAAGTCTAGAGAGTAAAATAACCATTGATAAATTAGCTTCAAAAAAGACTTTATTAGTTAATAAAAATCACAAAGATATTTCATTATTAACACTTACAAAATTAAGAAAAGACGGCTTTGAACAAGACAAAATATTTTATCTAAATAATCCAAGTCAAGTTTTTCAAACTAAGCATCTAAATATCTCTAAAGCAGAAGAAGCTGCATCTTTAGCAGAAAAGCAAGAAGCTGAAATTTTGCCTAGTAGCAAATTTAAAAAATTCCTTGAAAATCAAACCGAAGATTGTACTATAATTATTGACTGGTCTGCTTTTAGCAATAAACAAATTCTAGCTTTAAATACCATTCTTGATAAAGAGCCTACCTTTGAAGGTCAGAAAATTCCTAATCCAACCATAATTAGTATTGCAACAGAAATCCCTAACGATGCTTCCTTTATATCAAGACATAATGAATGCTTAAAAATTTCAGATGATATAGATATAAAATCGGCAATTGCAATTCGTGATGTTGCTGAACTAGAGGCTGTTGAGATTGATCCCATTCTTGCCTCGCAAACAAATTTAAATCAAACTATTACAATTGATTTACAAGGATTTCCTGATTGGAAGCAAAAATTATTTGGATCTATTGCTTTAAATAAAGATAAAATTGAGTGGAGCAAAAGTGAGTTTTGTCAAAAGTTAGAAGAAGGATATCATGATTTTAAAATTATTAATATATCAAAATCAGCAAAAGAAGAATTTAAGCAAGAGTTAAAATTAGCAAAATCAAGTGGTTATTATGATTATTTTGGTTATAAGTTCTCCAGCAATCTTACGGTAAACTTTGTAGAAAATAATCTTGATTTTTCTCAATTTTTTAAGGAAGAAACAAGAGCAGAAGAAACAAGAACAGAAAAAACAGAAGAAGCAGCTCAATCTAGAACTTTGCAAATTAATTGTAAGGAAAGATCTACCATAACAAATATTCCAGATCATTGCCAAATTATCAATAGCTATAACTTTGATTTCTTACTTAAAGAAAAAGAAATTAAAGATAGATCTTATTCTGAAAAAGAAGGACTTATTGTTAGACATAAAGATAAAGAGCTTAATCTTTTTTTAACGTCAAAATTATCAGATCAGCAATATTATTGCTTATGTGAAGAAGCTTTGAAACATAATGTAACGCTAAATTTATATCTTGCAGAATCTGTTGAATTACCAACTTCAATCAAAACTGAATCAATCAGAACTACAGATAATCCTTCTCAAACTGCAACTTCAGATCTTTCTCAAACTGCAACTTCAGATTTAGCTATTAATTCTGATAGATCACAAAATAGACCACAAATATTTGTTTCCAATAACCCAGAAATGGCCTTGCAAGAAATTAAGAAAGAACATAAAGATCTTTATGCCGTCATTGATACTGAGGATTATAATTACTCAGATCTATTCAAAAAGACTGAATTTAAAATAAATGGCAATAGTTTTACAGATTTTAAAGAAGTTGAGAGTGAATTTTATCAAATGTTAAAAGAAGGTAAAAAGATCGTTCTTAAAGGAGAATTTAGTGATGATTTTTTAGAAATTCTTCATCCTATTTTAGGTGGTAGAGATCCAGCTATCAAAATCAGCGATAATTTAATTTTGCTAATTGAAGATAAAACAGCTTTAAAAGATCAAGAAATATCCTATTTAAAATTCTTAGATAAAAAAGATTATCAAGTAAAAGAATATGAACCCATCTTAAAAACCACATCTATTGCAAATATGGAAAGTGGAAAAATATATTCCGAAGATGATTTTCAACAAAGCAAAGAAAAGTCAGATGAATTTATTAAACAAAGAAAAGAAGACTTAGTTAATATTTTAAAAGAAGATCATTTAGTGCAAATGGTTGGTCATAGTGGTGTTGGTAAAACACAATTAGTTAAAAGATTAGAAGAAGATTCAGGAAGAAAATATGTTGTTTACAATGAAATAGCTAACTTTGAAAAATGGGCTAATGATACAAGTGACAAAGTCAAAATTTTATTTATTGATGAATCCAATATTGAAGATTCTCATTTAACAAAATTTTCTCCCCTAAAAGACAAAGATAAAGAAAATATTAAAATACTTCATAATAGAAAATTCTATGAATTAGGAAAAAATCACAAAGTAATATTTGCTAGAAACCCCGAGAATTACAGCGCAAGTAGAAATACCCAAAAACTTTTTGATCAAGATGTAAAAAGTCTTTATCTAAGAGATTTTCCTTCATGCTATATTTATGAAGAAATTCTTAAAGCTCCAATTTATGATCAATTACTCGAACAAAATTTGCGCATTTACGTCAAACCAGACTTGGTGGGGCTTGTGGTTGTGGAGCTTGTGGGCATGCTGGTGGCTGTTCTGGCTCTTGATGTGGGCTGAGGCGGAGGTTGATGGCGTTGGCGGGAGCTGTCCTGACGCTATGGGTTCGAGGTCCCATCGTACGCGACTGTTGAGTCTGTCACTGCGAGCGCGCGCGTGCAGGCTGTCGGCGTATATTTCCAGCTAGCACTTGTGG
>JALQXY010000158.1 GCA_023262945.1 Rickettsiales bacterium
ACTTTTTTAAAAAATTTTTTTAAAAATTCGTGAATTAGCATAATTATGTCAAAAGTAGCTGGGATCTATGCCAAAAATTGATAAATATTCTAAACCTAAAAATCTACTATCTCCAATTACGGGAAAAATTATTAGATTTAAGGTAAAAGAAGGTGATGAGGTTCGTGCTGGTCAAGAATTAGTTGTTATTGAGGCCATGAAAATGGAAAATTCTATTAGTACCAACCATGACTTTACTATAGGCAATGTTAAATTTAAAGAAGGTGATTCTGTTGGAACGGGGCAGGTTATTATGGATTTTATTAGTAAGTAAGATTTATATTTTTATCTTAGAATTTTAGAGATTAACTTAAGTGACTATTTAGTTTGTAATTTCTTTTATTGCTTTATTATTGTATTTAAGAAAAATTTTATCGTCGATTCTAAGGTCAATTACCTCTAAATCAATAATTGCTCCAGGTAAAGAATATATATCTATAAGTTTTTTCCAGGCTTTAGATAGATTATTTTGAGGTAATTTTATGATTAAATTGTTTTCAAATCTGATATCCCAGCGACGATTACCAACCCAGGTGGCGGAGTAAATTTTTTTACTCAATTCCGGTTCAATCGTAAGAAGATTAAATAATGATTTAATATATATATTTGCATTATATCCTGATAGTTGTATCATCTGTGGCAAGTCAATTTCTTCTTGATGTTTTATCATTTTTCCATCTTTGTCTATAATAAACTTTTCTTTTTCATTGTACCAGATAGCAAAAGGCTCAAATTCTTTAATGGTGATATTTAAAATATTCGGCAAGTTGCGATTAATGACAATATCTGTAATCCAAGGTATTTCATTGTTAACTTTGTCGATTATATCTTGAATGTGAATTTGTTGATTACGATCTTCTTGTTTTATTGTTTTTATTATATTAATAATTCTGCTTTTAGATATTCTTTTGTTGCCACTAATGTTAATTTGATAGGGGTAGTCATTAACAAGATTTTTGATACGTAATTTGCTATATATCTTTTGATAAAGATTATTGCCAAACTCTGGGTTAAGAAGACTGTATGTTGTAATTGAGAGTGTAAAAATAATCGCTCCAATTATAAATAATTTTATAATTATGGGCAAAAAATTATTATTTATCAGCAATAGCAATCTTCTTGTTATAGGATTTGTAAGCATAAAATCGTATATCCTGTTACTCATTTCTGATATTTTGTATTGTTGTCCTTTGCTGGCAAGGCTGCTTCGGCCTTAGCTTTTTGTGCTGTGCTGTGAGTCGTGTTGCTTTTGCTATAAAACGAAAAAGGGGTTTTGACCTCGGATAGATAATTTCCTTGATTGCTGCTTGATTTAATATCTTGCTGAACTTTGTTTTGTTGTAGTTTTTTTTGTTGATCTGCGTTTTTCTTTAGACTTGATGCGTTTGGATTGAATCTAGCATCGTCTCTTTTGTGTTTTAATGGAGATTGCATTCCTTCATCTGCTATAGGAGCTTCACCTTTTTTGCGTTTTGGTTTTAGAGCGCCATTTTCTTCTATCATTGTTGGATTTTGAGGTTTAAATGATTTTTCGCCAGGGTCGCTGCCAGCATTTTCAGGATGGTTGGCGCTATATTTTTCGCGCAATATTTGCTCTTGTTTTAAAGGGTTTGCTCCTTGTTCAATTACGGTGGATCCTTTTTGCATTTTAGAGGTTTTGGCAGGTTTGGTTGTTTTGTCGTCCCCTACATCATCTTCATCATCTTCGCTATCTTCATCATTTTTTGCTGAAAGTGCACTACCTTGACTGAAGTCACTAGCAAGACTTTCACTCAAATTTAGTTGATCAATTACGTAGGAGCATAAATCATCAAAAGGAACTTTATTTTTCTCGGCAATGGAAGCTATGTCCTTGAATGCATCCATAATGTCTTGAGGAATTTTTCCTAGATAATTTTTTGCCAACCATTTGCTTTGAAAGGCTAAAGGATGGGCGCCTTTGTTAGGTTGCCCTATATATAGAGTAAAGGGACGTTTTTGACCATTAAAATCACATTGAGCTGTAAATTTTTTAACCATAAATTAAGAAATAATAAAGCCAGAATTTAGATAATTTTCTTTGCCATAATTCAAATCATGGCCAATGTTGAATAAATTATTATTCTTGCTGATGGTTTTAATTCTAAAATTAATCAATTCAACTAAACTATGACCAGCTGCTATATCCCATTCCATAGTTTGATTAAAATGAATATATATATCACTATTTCCTTGCAAAAGATCAAAAAACTTAACTGCTGAAGAAAGTTTTTTAACTTGATATTTTTCGATATATTTAGAATAATATTGAGTAATGAAATTTTCTATATCTTTATCCGAAGATCTTTTACTGGTAATTAAGGTTAGTTTATTTTCTAAATTTGATCTATCTGATATTTTTTGAGGTATCAATTTTGATAAATCATCTTTTGATGATAAGTAATTAGTTAATTTATCTAGTAAATTATCATATTTTATAATATTTTGATTTTCGTCATTATAAAATATTTTGCCATTTTCAAATATCGGCGCGTAAATTAGTCCAAATAAAGGCTTTTTGTTGCCAATCAATGCAATATTAATTGAAAATTGATCACTATTATTGACATATCCCGCGGTGCCATCTATAGGATCAATTAAAAAGAAATATTCGCCATTGATGCTAAGCTTACTTTTTTCTTCGCATATTATTGGAATTTGAGGAAATAACTTTCCTAGCTGATTATAGATAAAATCGCTAATAGCAATATCCGCAGAGCTAACGTCGCTATTGTCAGATTTTTTATTTATAGTGAAGTTTCTGCTATAGAAAAAATTCTTAGCAATTTCCCCAGCTTCCAAACTGATCTTAACTATATTATTGATTTGATTTTTTGTAAAAAAAGACAAGGTTAATTAAAAGTTTTATATTCGCTTGCCAATTCAAAATAATTATCGGCTGATATTTTTATATAATTCACTTCCTCCTGACTAAGGTCACGAAAATATCTTGCTGGATTTCCAGCCCATATTTGTCCTGATTTTACGACTTTGCCTGGAGTTAAAACTGCGCCTGCTGCGAGCATTCCGTATTCTTCAACTATTGCTAAATCCATTATAATAGAACCCATGCCAATAAAAGAATTGCTATGAATAGTACAGGCGTGAATTATGGCACTATGTCCAACTGTAACATTATCACCAATTCTAACGGGAGCTCCTTCGCTTCCAGTTTTATTTTGTGCATGATTAGGTCTAGTTCCATGAATAACGCAGTTATCTTGAATATTTGTGTTATTGCCAATGACAATTTTGGTTACATCGCCGCGTATCGTGCATCCATACCATATGCCAGAATTATCTCCAATTTCAACATCTCCAGAGATAATGGCATTATGAGCGATAAATGCTAGATTAGAGATTTTGGGCATAATATTACGATAGGGTATGATATTTTTCATAAAATTTTAAATCATTTCATATTCTTTAATTGCAAAACGATCAGTCATGCCAGCAATATAATCGGAGATAAAAATTGCCAATGTTGTTTTATCTAGTTTTTCTAAATTTATATCCATTTTTTCTTTTGGCAGACAGTTTGGGTATTTCATGTAAAAATCAAATAAATTACTGATAATTTTATTTGCTTGCGCTGTCATGCGATTTACTGTGGAATGGCGATACATATTGCTCATTAAAAAGTTTTTTACAGTTTTGTGAGCATTCTCCATCTCGTCACTAAATTCAACTAATTGCTTTTTACAATTCCTTACATCGTCTTGATTGGCAATTTTAAAGTCTACTATATTTTGTTTAGTTTTACTGATAACATCAACTACCATGGCAAGAGTGATTTGCTTTTTAGCTTCTCCAACCAACATTTCATGTCTTATTTTTGGATTGTTGTCCACGATATTTTGATAAATTTTGCCAATAATTGGCAAGTCAAATAAATCTTCAATGTCAAATAAATTGGCGCGTAAACCATCTTCAATATCGTGATTATTGTAAGCTATGTCATCAGAAATTGCCGAAATCTGAGATTCGAGTGAAGAGTATCTTTTGAGGTCAAGGCTATATTTTTCATTATAATCATAAATATAGCGATCAGTTTTTATATTTTTAGCAAGTGGTCCATTATGCTTAACTACGCCTTCAAGCATTTCCCAAGATAAATTAAGTCCCTCAAATTCAATAAATCTGGTTTCAATTTTGGTAATAATTTTTAGAGTATGAGCGTTATGGGCAAATCCTCCATAATTCTTCATTTTTAAATTAAGAGCCTCTTCTCCAGCATGGCCAAAGGGCGGATGCCCTAAATCGTGAGCTAAAGAAACGATTTCCGCCAAATCTTTGTTCACTTTTAATGCGCCAGCAATCCATCTTGCAATCTGGGCAACTTCCAAAGAATGAGTGAGTCTTGTGCGATAATGATCTCCTTGATGATTAACAAATACTTGAGTTTTGTATTGCAGGCGACGAAAAGCGGAGGAATTTATGATGCGATCACGATCGCGACCAAAAACCGAGCGATGCCTTGAATCGTCGTAGTTTTCTTGATAATGACGGCCGCGTGATTTGTTTTCATTGACGGCATAATTTGCTAGTTCAAAATCAATCATAATATGATTTTATTTTTAAGTTCAAGTTTAAATTTAAATCACCCCTAAAGCTTTGCCAACTTTTTTAAAAGACGATATAGCTTTTTCTAGATGATGTTGCTCATGAGCGGCTGAAATCTGCACTCTTATCCTTGCCTCATTTTTAGGAACTACTGGATAAGAAAAAGCAATAACATAGATCCCCTGCTCTTCAATCATTTTTGTTGCAAAGTAACTGGCCAATTTGGCGTCGCCAAGCATAACTGGAATTACAGGATGAGTGGCTTTCTCGTCGCGTAAATTAAAACCAGCTTTAAGCATTTCTTGACGAAAATATTGAGTATTATGTGCCAATTTTTCGATTAGATCATTTGAATCTTCAATTTTATTAATAATTTCAATTGAAGTGGCTGCCGTAACGGGTGATATATTGTTAGAAAATAGATAGGGGCGAGCCTTGTTGCGTAATTTGTCGATAATCTCTTTTTTTGCAGCAATAAAGCCGCCAGCTGTTCCTCCTAAGGCCTTTCCTAAGGTAGAGGTTAAAATATCAATTCTACCTTCTACGCCAAAATATTCGGCGGTGCCACGACCATTAGCGCCAATAAATCCAGTAGCATGGCAATCATCAACCAATAATAATGATTGATATTTTTCAGCTAAATTGCAAATCTCATCTAATTTGGCAATGTCGCCATCCATTGAGAAAACGCCGTCGGTTACAATGACTTTATTCTTGCTGTCTTTTGCTTCTTGTAATTTTTGCTCGAGATCGCTCATATCGTCAAATTTATAGAAGAAACGCTTGGCTTTACATAACCTAATTCCATCAATAAGGCTGGCATGATTTAAATCGGCAGAAATTATAGCATCATCTTTGTTAAAAAGCGCTGCAAACACGCCATTATTGGCGGCAAAGCAAGAAGAAAAGCTGATAACATCTTCATATCCTAAGAAACTAGCTAATCTTTGTTCAAACATTTTATGAATATCTTGAGTGCCACAAATAAATCTTACCGATGCAGTGCCAAGACCATAATTATCCAAAGATCTTTTGCCAATTTCTATTAAGTCTTTGTTGTTAGCCAGGCCAAGATAATTGTTAGCGCAAAAATTTATAACTTTTTTTTGAGTTTCTGCGTGAAATATTTCAATATCAGCTTGTTGCTGACTAGTAATTTGATATTCATTCTTGTATAAACCTTCCTTTTTAAGGTTTGAAATTTCAGATTTGAGTTCGTTTAAGAAGTTATCAGTAATCATATTATTAAATCGTAAATTTAAAAAGAAAAATCCTTTATAGTACTATTGTTATACCAATTCCCACCTAAAAAACATATGTAAAAACTAAACAATCTGACTTTATCTTTTTGGCTAAAAGTTATAAAAAGCCTTAAGCCCTATAGGTATAGGACTTGCATTTTTTACAATTTTTGTCTCAAAAAATATTTTGTCATATTGTTCATTTTTAGATGGAAATTGGTATTATTTGCTATTCTTTGTATAATTGATTTTTTGATTGAAGCAAATTATTTTTTTGCTAATCTTTTATCTAAAAAATCAAATCATTTTTAATAGGGCATTTTAATAGCGCAAAGATTTTAATCCATGAACGAATTTGAACTAATTAATAAATTATTCAAGCCACTAGTTAAAGAATCTTTAATTTCTCAAGATTTAAGTGACGATGTAGCTAAGATTTCTGTAGCTAAAGATGAAGAATTAATAGTTAGCAAAGATATAGCTTGCGAGAATGTGCATTTTTTGCTAAAAGATGGTGGCTATAAAATTGCTAATAAGTTGTTGCGTTGTAATCTGTCAGATATTGCCTCATCTGGCGCCAATCCTCTTTTTTATATGCTTGGTTTTAGCAAGAAAAAAATATTTGATAATGTTTTTATTAGCGATTTTGTTTCGGGTTTAAAGGATGTACAACAACAATTTAATATATCTTTAATCGGTGGCGATACAATATCCGTAAAGAAAAATTCGGATCCCTTATTTTTTTCCATCACAATTTTTGCCAATGCAAAGAAAGGGCGAATTTTATCCAGAAAAAACGCCAAAGAAGGAGATCTTATTTTTGTTTCTGGAGCAATAGGGGATGCGTTTTTGGGTCTTAGCTTGATCAAAAATGATGAATATATCAAAAAATTTAATTTTACCAAAAAAGAACAAGAATATTTGGTAAATAGACATTACTTTCCAGAGCCAAGAATAGAACTTGGTAGGCAATTAATAGCGCAAAATCTTTCTTCATGTGCCATAGATGTTTCTGATGGACTACTTTCTGATTTGCATCATATTTGCAATTCATCTAACTTGTCATGTGAAGTTTATTTTGAAGATATACCAACTTTTTTTACAAAAAGAATTGATTATTCGAATGGAAAAGATTTAATCACTAAGGGAGATGATTATGAGTTGATTTTTAGCGCCAGTAAAGAAAAATTTACTCAAATTATGGCTCTTAAAAATACTCTTAAAATTGATATTTCATGTATAGGAGAATTTGTCAAAAAGAAAGATTCGATTGATCAAATAACTGTATTTTCTAATAAATTTCGTCATAATATAATAGAGTTTAGTAATTTTGGATATGAGCACTAAAGGTAATTCAGAAATAATCTATGCTAGCCCTATGCAAAGAGCGATCGCTTCTGCAATTGATATTATTATTGTATTTTTTGTTCGCTTCTTGGTTTTAACGCCACTTGGTGAGCTTTGGTTAAAGCCTAAAATTGTTGAATTTTATCAAGATTTTGCTATTAATTTTAAAGGAGAGTTTTTTCAAAAAAAACCTGAGCATATTAACTTCTTCCTAAATCATGAAATTTTTCTTAATTTGCTAACAGTTTATGTAGCTGTGCTTTTTGCTGGTGCTTTTTACTATGCTTACTTGCACTCTTCTTATTGGCAAGCAACTATTGGTAAAAGAGTTTTAAGGCTTGTTATGATTAAATCTAATGGTATTAAAGTTAGCTTCAAAAGAGCTTTACTATATTATTTTTTATCTATTTTGCCATTCATTTATGTTTTTTATATTGCATTATATTCGGCTAGCTATAATATGAATTTGGTCCAGTCAATTACCAGCAGTTTTGTAAATATAGTTTTGACAACTATTTTTGTGGCATGGATGCAGGCTCAATTTTTTAACAAAAAAAGGAATACAATCTGTGATATGATTTGTCTTACTTTGGTTAAAGAAGGTGGGGTAAAAACAAAATATCCATGGCGTGACTCATAATTTATCACAGAAAACAATTAACAGCAAGATTGATTGCAGCGGCCTAGGTTTGCATAGCAATAACAAGGTTAATTTAACCTTGCTTCCAGCACCAGAAAATAGTGGTATAATATTTCGTCGCGTTGATGTTAAAGACAAAAATAACGAAATAATTGCTAACTATTTGAATGTTAGCGCAACTAATTTAGGTACGGTTATAAAAAATAGCTCTGGAGTTGAGGTAGCAACAGTAGAGCATTTAATGGCAGCAATTTGGGGCTGCGGGATAGATAATTTAATTATAGAAATCGATTCTATTGAAGTGCCAATAATGGATGGAAGTTCTGAGCCTTTTGTATTTTTAATTGAATGTGCTGGAATTAGTGAGCAAAGTATCAATCGCAAGGAAATTGAAATTTTAAAAACAATACGCTTTGACGAAGAAGATAAATTCATTGAAGTTTCGCCAAATAAAGAATTTTCAATGAATATCAAGACAGACTTTCGCGGCGTGGGTATTCAAGATTTTACTTATAAAGCTATTTCTAGCTCATTTAAAACCGATATATGTCGAGCTCGTACCTTTTGCTTTAAAAGCGAGATTGATAAAATGTATAAGATGGGGCTCGCTAAGGGTGGTTCATTAAAAAACGCCATAGTGTTGGAAGATGACGGCTCTGTTATTAATCAAGAAGGTTTACGATATAAAGATGAATTAGTAAAGCATAAAGTCTTAGATTTTATTGGTGATATTTATTTATCTGGTTATTTTATTATCGGTCATTTTAAAGCTTTTAAGCCAGGCCATGCAATTAATAACAAATTGTTAAGAAAATTATTTTCCGACAAAGATGCTTGGAGATTGGTTTAAATTGCTATATATTTATTGATTTAGAGCGATACTTTAATCTAATTTCTATTTAATTCTTTCTTTATTAAATTAATATTAAAAGCATTTATTATGACTATAATTAAAAAAACTTACTTAACTTTAATCTTAATATCAATTCTTATGTTTTGCATTGGATGCTCCCATGAAGCGCAAATTTATGCCCAAAATAAGCCTAAAGCTGACATTAGAAAATATTTTAATGGAAAGCTAGAAGCTTTTGGTATATTGCAAGATCGAAGCGGAAAAGTGATAAAAACATTTACTGTTGCTTTAGAAGGTTCATGGAAAGGTAATGTTGGAACTTTAAAAGAGCATTTTAATTTTTCTGATGGCAAAAAAGACGATCGTATATGGACCTTAAAAATGATCGATGACCACAATTTTACTGGCACAGCTCATGATATTGTTGGTACTTCTCATGGTCAGCAATATGGCAATGCAATAAAAATGAATTACATAATAACTATTCCAGTTGATGGAAAAAAATATGATATCAAGGTTAAAGATTGGTTATTTTTGGTTGATGATAAATCTTTGATTAACGTTTCTGATATGACCAAGTTTGGTATTAGAGTCGGTAGATTAGCAATTGGATTTAAGAAGCTGAATTAATTTTCAGTAAATATTTAGAAATATTCTAAAATTGACATGAAAATACAAAAAACAAAAGCTTTCTCATTAATCGAGTTATCTGTTACAATTATTGTTGTTGCGGTAATGATATTGGCAATTATAAAATCTTCAGAAATGCTAAGTGTAATTAGATTTAAATTTGCCAAGAATTCTGTAACGTCTTCAGAAATTAATTCAATCGATGGTCTCTATCTTTGGTACGAAACAACAATGGACGACAGCATTGAATTTGTTGAAGGTCAAGCAAATGATGAAGCTAAAATTTCAAGCTGGAAAGATGTGTCACATCGATCTATTATTAAAAAAGCTAGATCATCAAACCCAACTGAAATAAACCTAAATCAAGCAAATTCAGCTTTACAGCCAATATACATAAAAAATTCAATTAATGGCGTTCCAGCAATTAGATTTAATAGTATAATCGGTACCGGAGATTATTTATATAGCGACAGCTATGACGTAAACACTGATCAATTTAGTTTTTTTATGGTTATCAAAAGAAATAGAAGCGGTTACGAGGTTGGTGTTTTAAGTGGCGTTCCAAATTCAGTTAATTACGACTATGAAAGTCCATCTTCCTTTTGGATGTATGAACCAGGTCAAGCAGCAACAACTGTTAATTTTATGACTAGAAATATTTTTGGTACAATAACAAATCCAGGAATAGGAGTTCCTTATATAGTTGGTTTTGTTTATAATGGAAAAACTGCTAAAACTTACCTTAATGGCGAAAAAGTCGACGAAGATGCCGCTACAGGAAATATTGTTATACAAAAAATGTTTATTGCCAAAAGGAACTACACTGGTAATCCTGGTCCATCTAGCAATGGAGCTTATCAAGGAGATATTGCTGAAATCATTATTTATAAAAAAGCACTTAAAGACAATGAAAGAAGTGATGTAGAGAATTATTTAAGTCGTAAATTTAAAATAAAACTTACAAAGTAAGAATGTCAAAAAACAAAGAATTAAATCTAGGTAAAAAAACAAATTATCAACTCAATCAAGTTGATAAAAAAATTCTTGCCAAAGTTGACAATCCTCATGATGATTTAGATTATCTTATTCGCTTCACCTGTCCTGAGTTTACTTCTATTTGCCCAGTTACTGGTCAACCAGATTTTGCAAATATAGTTCTGGATTATGTTCCAAACAAATTTATGGTTGAAAGTAAATCTTTAAAATTATATCTTTTTTCATATAGAAATCATGGCGCTTTTCATGAAGATTGTACAGTTCAAATAGCTAAAGATATTATAAATCTTATAAATCCTAAATTTCTAAGAATCGGTGGCTATTGGTATCCAAGAGGTGGAATTCCAATTGATGTATTTTTTTCTCACGGTCAATTGCCAAAAAATTTGTGGCTTCCTGAGCAGGGGGTTTCAACTTACAAGGCGCGTTAATATTTAAGATGTCTAGCTACTCACATTTTGTTTTACCTTATATTGATCCAATTATATTCTCAATCGGTCCTTTAAAAATTCGTTGGTATTCTTTAGCGTATATTTTGGGAATTATAACGACTTTGTTATGGTTAAAGCATGTCAATAAAAAAACAGAGTCAATAATGACAGAAAAGGCTATTGATGATTGGTTGTTATGGGCTGTGTTATCAGTTATTATAGGCGGTCGATTAGGATATGTTTTATTTTACAATTTTAGTTATTTTTTTTATAACCCCTTACAAATTTTTGCCTTTTGGCACGGAGGTATGTCTTTTCACGGCGGTCTAATTGGTTCCGTAATCGGCATGTATATTTTTTGCAAGAAAAATCAAATTAACTTCTGGAAACTTTGTGACAATTTATCCGTTATAGCTCCAATTGGTTTATTTTTAGGTCGTATTGCCAATTTTATAAATATGGAGCTTTATGGTCGTTTTACTGAATCAAGGTTTGGTGTAATATTTCCTGGGGCAGGTAATTATCCAAGACATCCTAGTCAGATATATGAAGCTCTTTTAGAAGGGGTTTTACTTTTTATTATATTGATAATTTGTTACAAGAGATGGAGATTGTATAAAATTTATGGTATTTTGACCTCAATATTTTTGGTTGGTTATGGTGTAGCTCGTTTTTTTGTTGAATATTTTCGTGAACCAGATTCTCATATTGGATTTATTTTTCATTACATAACGATGGGTCAAATATTATCGTTACCAATAATTATAGCTGGATTGATTATAGGCTTTCTATCCGTTAAATCAAGAATTGGATAATACTAATACATACCATAATCACCAATAAAGCCACTCCTTTATTTTAATACGAGGTAATATTGAATATTCCTCAAAAATAATTTAAGTTTTTCAGTTTTATTAACTTTAAACAGGAGTGACTATGAAAT
>JALQXY010000050.1 GCA_023262945.1 Rickettsiales bacterium
CTTTCAGTTTCAAAAGTTATACTAATTCCCATCTAAAAATGAACAATATAACAAAATATTTTTGAGATAAAATTGTAAAAAATACATTTCCTATACCTATAGAACTTAAGGCTTTTTGCAATTTTTAGCCAAAAAGATAAAGTTAGATTGTTTGGTTTTTATATGCTTTTTAGTTGGGAATTGGTATAACTTATTTACAAGAAAATTATAATTTCTAACTATAATTTGTAAGGCGTGTATTTATAAATTTGCTAGAAATTGAATCGTAAGAAAAATATTTATTTTTATTTAAATAAATTTGTTGAATTACTTAATTAACCATTTCATAAAGTAGGAATACTTACAATATAGCTTATATTAAAGGATTATTAGAACTTTTTTTCTTTAAATTGTAAATAGAAAAGAAATTAAAAATCTAATTAAAAATAAGAAGTAGTGTAAAATATATTTTTAATTTTTATTAAAATTCGCCTATAAAAATAATATTAAAGTTATGAAAAAATCCATCCATGATGAAAATCCTACAATTGATCTAGAATTCTTAAGTGGCATAATTGAAAATGACAAAGAATTTGAAAAAGAGCTATTCGAGATCTTTATTGAAAATGCCAAAAAAAATATAGATAAGCTAGAATCTGCAACCGATATAGGTAACGATAGTGATTGGTATATGGCTTCCCATGCTTTTAAGGGAGCTGCTACATCTATAGGAGCTTTTAACTTGGCCGAAACATTAGAAGAGGCTCAGCAAAGCCCAGGTAAAAGTGTGGCAATTAAGAAAGCTATATTAGTAAAAATCAAAGATGAATTTGATAAAGTTTTGCTTTTTATCAAAGATAATAAAATTGCTCATTAAATTTTACTTAAAGCAAAATCTTTTATAAAAATTAATTTATACCATAATATAAGGTTAGATTTTTTCTTCGGTGCTGGCTTTTTTGTTATTTTGATTAAGAGTTTTGATTTCATCGTTAATTTCTTCTTCAGTTAAATCTGGTCGTATATTTTTGATATTAGGCACTTTATGCTCATTGCCCTCCATATCAACTATTATCGTAGTATCGTCGCTATTTCTGATTTTTTCCAAAGCAATATTTTCGTCTAATTCCTGCTTTAGATCATCAACTCCTAATTCTTTAGATAAATTTTTTAAAGATTGTTTTGCATCGTTAAAAACTCTTTTGCCGTGAAAAATTATCTTAGCAAAAAATTTGACAATGTCTGGTAAATCTTTAGGTCTAACAAATATGATAGCTAAAATAAGTAAAACTAATAACTCAACAAATGAAACTCCAAACATTTATAAATTATAATTAATTTAAAAGATAGAATTTGCTATTATACCAATTCCCGCCTAAAAAACATATATAAAAACTAAACAATCTGACTTTATCTTTTTGGCTAAAAATTGCAAAAAGCCTTAAGTCCTATAGGTATAGGACTTGCATTTTTTACAATTTTTATCTCAAAAATATTTTGTCA
>JALQXY010000076.1 GCA_023262945.1 Rickettsiales bacterium
GGATTAATCGATTATTAATCGATTAATCTGATCAAATCTCGGTTGTTTGATTTTTCTTGCCGACAAGCTTTGACATCATGGTTAATATACCTCTCTTGCATTGAACAATATAAACCATATTTAGATCTCCCCAAACATTTATTATGGTGCGGATGCGATCGTGTATAGGATCAACAGCAATGATAATTGATAGCAATTTACCAGTCACTGCAGCAGGGATAGCAAAGGCACTATACATACTAGTAAGCATTATTAAAGAAGCGCTCGGAACAGCGGCGGTACCAACCGACAAACCAACCGCAGTAAGAACAACCCAAGCAAAGCTTACTTCCATTCCTGCTAGATTAGCAGCAAGTAAAAAGTAAATAACTAAGCTTATACTAGTGCCATCCATATTAAAAGTGGCACCAATTGGCATTAAAGCACGATTATGGCCTCTATTTTTCATGTCTTCTGGCACTATCAAAGATTGTGCAGCGCGGATATTAGAAGCCAAAGTTGCAACTGAAGAAGAGGTAGTTCCAGCGGTAGCTATAACAGGCAAAGCTTTCACTAAGAATGATTTATAGGTTTCGCCTTTGATACCAAGACAGAATAATTTTCTAATAGTGGTAATTATAAAAAACTTATAGAAAAATAAAATTAAAGCATAAAAAGCAATAAATTTACCAAGATCAGCGAAAAACTTAAACCCTCGTGAGTTTAAAATATCTAAAAAGGCAGCAAAAACAGCCAAAGGCGCCAAAAGAAGAATAGCAAGCAATACGCCAAATATTATTTTATCAAAAAAGTTTATTATAGCTAAAGAATAGTCGATATTGTTGTTTAAATTTCTAGCTTTTTGATATTCTTGTTTAAATTCTCTAATATAAGAAAGTTTATCAAGAAATCTAAAATTAAGTGAATAAAATAAGGCAGCTCCAAGATTTTTAGCAAAAAAGCCAAAAATATTATGAAGAAAATAGCGAAAAACTACAGAGGCAATAATGCCAATTATCATAATCCATATAACCAAAGGCAAGCCCTCTGGTGATGTTTTGTCAAAAATAGTTGTGTTGGCACCTGCAATCAAAGGCCTAATAACTTCAGTAAGCGGCAGCATTTGAAAGGCAAAATAAGCATAGATATTGGCTATCGTAGTTGACAATATATAAAGAATTACAATATCGATTAACAAAACAAAGAATTTGCTGCGAGACCCTTCAGGAGAGCGAAAGAATACGCTAAACATAGCAGCAGCAATAACCACAAAGGTCCATTGTTTAAGAGGGGTAAAAAATATAGATTTAAGAGTGGTATAGCTTTTATTACTTAATTCAAAACCAAAAGCGTGGCAAATAACAGATAATAAAACAGACGCAATTAGCAATACTGGTAATAAGATAGAAAATAAGTCTCTTTTTTGTTTAGTTTCTGACACCATGTGAATTATTTTTTGTTAAAGAAATTTAAGTGTATTTTTTAAATTCAAAACCCCTGCAAATCAATCAATTTTGATGAATTTTTTAGGGTGAGATTTGATCAGATTAATTGATTAATAATCAATTAATCCATCAAATCGGCATTGATCAGATTAATTGATTAATAATCAATTAATCCATCAAATCGGCATTGATCAGATTAATTGATTAATAATCAATTAATCCATCAAATCGGCATTGATCAGATTAATTGATTAATAATCAATTAATCCATC
>JALQXY010000089.1 GCA_023262945.1 Rickettsiales bacterium
CAAAAAGCCTTAAGCCCTATAGCTATAGGACTTGCATTTTTTACAATTTTTATCTCAAAAAATATTTTGTCATATTGTTTATTTTTAGATGGGAATTGGTATTAGACGCAATTATCCTGTTAAAAGTTGTTTTTCTGGTAAAATAAGCTGTACTTTATTAACTGCTTTTAAAAGATTTAAACAAATAGCTTTTAATGTAAATTGAGCTTATAATTATATTGATTGTTGCAAATTAGTTATTTTTTGTAGAAAATGCACTATTTCGTAATCTTAGTTAGTGATAGTTAAATTAGTATTTAATACTAAAATTAACATAAAATACTAATATGTCAACAACAAATTATCTAAAAAATGCAGATTAATGCAAAACAATGTAAAACAGCTAGAGAATTATTGGGTTGGAATCAGCAAATATTATCAGATAAATCAAAGGTATCAAAAGCAGCAATTAGTTTTTTTGAGAGAGGAGAAACCCAGCCAACAGAAAGAACGCAAAGGGATTTAGTAAATGCCTTTGAAGAGGCTGGAATTAAATTTGTTGATAATGAAGCGGAATTTGGCGCAGTTTTATTAAAGAAAAAGTAAAGCAATAATAGAATGACTAGTAAACCAAAAACAATTACAACATATCTAATAGATGGTAACCCAAATGGATTAAGAACTATTTTTATTTCAAATAAAAACTGCAAAGCTCTTGTAGTTCCAAGAGCATCAATGGATAAAATAAAAGATAGAAACGAAGCATTACAACCAGCTGTTTATTTTCTTCTTAATGAAAATGAGAATAAAGTTTATATTGGTGAAAGTGAGAATTTTTACAAAAGATTATCAAAGCACAATAAAGTTTTTTGGGATTTGGGAATTATTTTCTTTTCCCAAAATAATGAGATTACCAAAGCAGATGTTAAATATCTTGAATATTTATCGTTAACAGAAATTAAAAAAATAGATAATATAAGTTTGGAAGAGAACAATCAGATTCCAGCTTGCCCAAATTTACCAGAACATCAAAAATCGTCAATGGATGAATTCTTTGAAGATGTTCGACTAATAACTGGCTTTATAGGATATAACTTTTTTGCTTTAATTGATAAAAATGCAAATCAAGAGTTTTACTATTGCAAAAGAAATGGTACTGATGCAAAAGGAATTTATGATAAAAACCAATTTATGGTTTTAGAAGGATCAAAAATATCAGCAAAAGAAGCGAGTCATTATAGGGCCAAACCCTATGATAGACAAGCTATATTAGATAACCAACAATTAGAAAAAATATCTGATAACTTTTTAATCACAAAAAAAGATTTAACTTTTAGTTCGCCAAGTGCAGCATCTTCATTTTGTGTCGGTAAAGCATCAAATGGGTGGACTGATTGGAAAAATAAAAAAGGTAAAACTTTGGATGAAGTTATTAGAAAACAATTGGAAAAATAAATCTGACAATAGCAAACGAGAAAAAACAGATTACGAGTAACAATCAATTGTTATAATCAGTTAATCTATAAAACCGACAATGAAGATATTAAGGTTGATGTATGTTTGAAAGATGAAAATATCTGACTTACTCAAAAAAGAATGTCAGAGCTTTTTGGCACTTCTGCAAACAATATAGGGTTTCACCTTAAAAATATTTATGCAGATGAGTAGTTAAAAGAAATTTCAACTAACGAGGATTTCTCGGTAATTCGAAATGAGTTTATCTCAAATAATATTGGTAAAATATCATTTTAAAAGTTTTAAATAGGACTTGCATTTTTTACAATTTTTATCTCAAAAATCTTTCGAATTTAATTCGTTTGAAGATGAACTTTGATATTAAATGCAGATTCAAGGCTTTTTTTGAGCCTTCTTTGTTGCAATAGCTCTTCTAAAATATTTCAAGATGCTTATAAAGCTTATCATGAAAGACCCAAATCTTCGTCAATAGAAAAAGTTGATTTAGCGCGTAATTAGCAAATATCTATTGAGGCTCTGAACAATTTCTGCCTATTTGTGATCCAATTTTGAATGATTTACCATTTTTAAGATCATCTATTATTTTTAAGAAATTTTCACTAGTTAGATCTTCAACAAAATCATCATTAATCTGTACAACTGGTGCGTTAGCACAAGCTCCTAAACATTCAACTTCTTTAATGGTAAAAAGATTATCACTGGTAGTTTCTTCGACATTGATACCTAACTTTTCTTTACAATCTTTAATTATTTTATCGGCGCCTCTCAGCATGCAAGGAGTTGTGCGGCAAAATTGTAGCAAATATTTACCAACTGGCTTTAAATTATACATGGTGTAAAAACTAGCAACTTCGTAAACTTTTATTTCTGGCATTTCTAGTATTTGCGCAATATGGGCTATAATATCTCGCGAAATCCAGTTATTGTTTTGTCTTTGCGCTAAATCGAGCAAAGGCATCACTGCTGATTTTTGCCTTTTATCGGGATATTTAGCTATTATATCGCTAACCTTTTTCTTGTTTTCTAAATTAAATTCGAAAGACATAATTTTTATTTAACTTTTTTCCAGACTGCATTTTTAGCAGCGATCATAATAATAAATAAAATAATCAGAAATATCATGGTTCTGATACCCATTTTTTTACGACTCTCCGTTTCGGGCTCTGCTGCCCATTGCAAGAAATTAACCACGTCAAGAACCATTTGCTCTTTAGTGGCAAAAGTGCCATTGATATATTCTATATGCAAATCATCAGCTATTGGCTCTGGCATAGATATTTGACGACCCTCAAAATAAGGATTGTAATATTTTCCTTGAGTTAAGTTAAATTCTTCTGGCGCTTCTTTATAGCCAGTTAATAAAGAATAGATATAATTAGCACCATCTGGTCTAGCTTTAACAATTAAAGATAGATCAGGAGGATAAGCTCCTCCATTAGCTGCCCTAGCAGCATTTTCATTAGCATAAGGACCAACATATTTATCAGAAGCTAAAGCAGCACGCTCAAACATATCACCCTCTTCATCAGGACCGTCTATCACTTGATACTCAGAAGCAATCTGTTTAATTTCATCTTGGCTAAAGCCAATATTTGCCAAATTACGATAAGACACCCTTTTTAAGCCATGACAAGAAGAGCATACTTCTTTATAAACTTGAAAACCTCTTTGAGCTGAAGCTCGATCAAAGCGTCCAAAAATACCGTCAAATTCCCAATTACGCTGTTGCGGCTTTTTTGCATGAGTAGCGCGCGGATCATCATCGCTAAAAGCCGAGCCGCCAGCAGCAAAAGATGAGGTGCATTGTAAAATAAATATTAATATTAAGATATTTCTAAAATTCATCAAATATATAATTTATGTGATTATAATTTTTATAAATCTTGTAAAATCAATTAATTATCTTTGGATTTAAGCTTTTTAAGCTGATAATGATCGTCAATTGATTTAGGCACTGGTAAAGTTTTTTCAAATTTTGGCAATTGCGGCAAAATTATCAAAAAATAAGCAAAATAATAGAAGGTAGAAATTTGTGAAGCCACTACATACCAACCTTCAGCAGGAGATTGACCTAACCATCCCAAAAATAAGAAATTAATCAAAAATAAGAAATAGAATTTTTGAAATAAAGGCCTGTAAGCTCCAGATTTAACTTTGCTACGATCAAGATATGGTAAGAAAAATAATAATACAATAGCGCCAAACATCATAATAACTCCACCCAATTTATCAGGAACCGCCCTTAAAATAGCATAAAATGGCAAGAAATACCATTCAGGCACGATATGAGCTGGAGTTACCAAAGGATTTGCCGGAATATAATTATCAGGATGCCCAAGAGAGTTTGGATAAAAGAATAAAAAATAACCAAAAATCAAGAAAAAGGCTACAAAACCCACCATATCTTTAATTGTAAAATATGGATGAAAAGGAATGATATCTTTTTTACTCTTGATTTCAACGCCACTAGGGTTATTTGAACCAGAAGTATGAAGCGAGGCCAAGTGTAGCATTACCATAGCAACTATAACAAAAGGCAACACAAAATGTAAAACAAAAAAGCGATTAAGAGTTGGATTGTCAACCGAATAACCACCCCATAGCCAAGTTACTATTGATTCACCAATTACAGGAATTGCTGAAAATAAATTAGTTATAACAGTTGCACCCCAAAAACTCATCTGCCCCCATGGCAATACATAACCAAGAAAAGCCGTTGCCATCATCAATAAAAAAATCAAAATACCAAACCACCATAATAATTCTCGCGGCGATTTATAAGAGCCATAATATAATCCGCGCGCAATATGAATATAAACCGCCACAAAAAACATTGAAGCCCCGACTGCATGCATATAGCGAATTAACCAACCATAACGCACATCACGCATGATATGTTCCACTGAATCAAAAGCTAAATCTGCATTTGGAACATAATGCATTGCCAAAAAAAGACCGGTTATAATTTGTATAACTAGAGCAATACCAGCAATTGAGCCAAAATTCCATAGATAGCTAAGATTTTTTGGGTATGGATGCTTTAGCAAAGCATTCTCTAAAGAAGATATTATCGGTAAACGATCATTAATCCATTTTGCGATTTTGGATTTTTCAACTAAAGATTTTTCTAAGTCATTTTCGATATGATTAGTCATAATTTTAATTAACCTATTTTTATTATAGTATCTGAAATAAATTCATATGGTGGAATTTCAAGATTCGATGGAGCTGGACCCTTACGAATACGAGCTGAGCTATCGTAAACCGAGCCATGACAAGGGCAAAACCACCCCTTATACTCACCCTGTCCACCAATCGGTACACAGCCCAAATGAGTGCAAATACCGATCGTCACTAACCACTGCTCCTTTCCAGGCTTAACTCTTTTGGAATCTTCTTGAGGATCTTTAAGATCAATCAATGGTACTGCCCTAGCCTCTTCTATTTCTTTTTTAGTGCGATGTTTAATAAAAATTGGCTTTCCGCGCCACATAACCTTTTTCTCATCTCCTTCAGCAATTCCAGATATATCAACCTCAATAGATGCTAAGGCTTGCACATCTTCAGATGGATTCATACTATCAATAAAAGGAAGTAAAGCACAAGTAACACCAACCCCTGCAGCAGTGTATGCAGCGCTAGTTAGAAGTTTACGACGAGTTTTATCTTTGGGAGATTCAATATCGCTTTTAACTAATATTTTATCTTCTTTTTTATCTTTAGAAGTTGAATCTTTATTTGCCATTTTACTTAATTTAAGAAAGCGTTAAAAAATTTTAGTTTTATTGTAATAAAAAATATCAAATTCAATCTTTAAAAAAACAAAGATGTTTTAATCATTAAAGATAGAAAATAATATTATACCAAATTCCATTTTAAAAGTTTTAAAAAAATTAAAATTCTAACTTCATATTTTTGGCTAAAAATGATTG
>JALQXY010000168.1 GCA_023262945.1 Rickettsiales bacterium
CCACCATTGTTGTTTTTGAGAACCTCACAGATCTTCTAAGAAGTATCCTTGGACCTTATCGCCTAATTCTTGGGTGCTTTCCGGAGGCCCGCACTCTGCTCTTCGACTATCACGGGTATTGGTCCAGTGTTCACAGACTTGACAGCCAGCTGGTCGGCGCACGGCTACACATTGCTTATTTTGACCTTTTTGAATACTTGGTCCGTCTGGCTTCCTGCTGATTGTCTCGAAACAGATTTGAACAGGCAGTTAGTACATTAATTATTAACGCTTTTTATATTTGTTGGGGTCAGATTATTTATTTAATGGACCAGGAATCCAATAATTTGGCTCAATACTTTGGATTTGAATGTTGCGTCAAGTGCGCTGTCATCTTTGGAGAGGTAGGTGACGTAGAGGTGCTTGTCGACAGAGGAGTGATTTTGACCTGACGATTGCACTAGATGGTCAGCGATCTACTGGTTGAGGCCTAAACCACTTAAATTCTTGGAGATTATGTCGGTAAAACTGGGTATTTCTCTGTTTTATTGATTTTATGACATGTTATTGTCTGATTTTTAAAATGTCCTGCGCATCTTTCTTTTTCTATCTCGGGAATTGAAAATAAAAGTTTTTCATGGTTAATTTCTTTGTTTTCAAAAGTAATTTGTTTTCTGTAAGGGCTTTCTTTAGATGGTTTTATTTCTTCTGCGTGCTTCTTAAATAATCGAGAAAATAAAGTTGTTTTTACTTTATTATAACTTGCTTCTAATTGATAGATAACCTTCTTTTCTGTATTAAAAAGTATTCCATATGCATTTGCTATCTTATTATCTATATAACGAGACTCAATAGCGATATATAAATCGTTCTCATTATTACATAAAGAAGTTATGTCTTGTATTACGAGGCTTGTTTTTGCATTTTTAACCAAGTAATAATATTTATCCCCTTGATCTATTGCGCATATGCAAGTTCCAAGTATAGCCATGTGTCTACCTGCCTCTCCTATTGATATAGAAGCTATTTCATTATCAATGGGTTGTTCGACTTTTGCTTGTGCGATGAGAATATTTTGATATTTATATATTTTTTTGAAAGTAAAATATGGAGGAGAGACGCATATCTTATCTAAGATAACTGATATAGAGACTTCTGTTGCTTCATTAAATAAAATATTAAGCAAATTATCAGCAACGTAGTTTAATTTTTCAAAGCCAAAAAAGCTAAAATCATTATTTTTCATATAGTTTTTAAGGTTGGAATTTTGATAAAAAGCTATTTATAAAATCAATTAAACAGCCTAATTTTGCACCATATTCAACTGTCGAAACTCAAAAATAGCATTAAATAAACCCTGTCTCAACTTCAAAGATATTGTTGCATAAATCAATATAATTGTTTTTAATACTATACTTAGTATAAAAAAGACCTCTGTAAAGCAAAGAATTTTAGTAATTTTACTTACAACATTTTTTAATTTTTGTAGTAAGTTACAAATTACTCAAAATTACTTCGTAATTTTTGCGTCATTTTTAATCGCAAATTACTCGAAAGCTAAAGCTTTCTGCGTCATTTATGTTATTATTAAAAATTTTTGAAATTCACGTATATCTTTGTATGTACCTAAAATTTAAAAATAATTGCTGATTTGATGATTATAAATAGTCGTTAAGACTATTTTAATTGATCAATGCCAATTTGATGGATTAATTGATTATTAGTCAATTAATCTGATCAAATCTCTACTCAAAATTAGTTGATTTGCAGGGGTTTTCTAAACTAAATAATAACCTTTAATTCTAAGATTGTTAACTATATCCAAAATCTCTAACTATTAAATACAATGACTTAAATCAACTTTCTATTGACGAATTTAGGTTTAATTTTGTAATAAAATGTCGCTACAAAAATAGTTGATGCCTATTTTTCTTAAATCATTATATTTTTTATTATCGATAATTGTCCAGCTTAGGATTTCTATTCCTTCTAATTCGTTAACAAGTTTTTGATTGATTAATTGATGATCTATCGAAATATAATAAATTTTATTATTTTTGATAAATTGTTTTACATCTTTATATTGCGCAACATTATCTAAAAGTGCGACTATTTTTATATTTTTACCAAATACATTTCTAGCTTTATCAAAAACTTGCTGTGCAAAATTATAATCATTAATATAGGGCGCAAAATAAATTTTATCTAAGTCTATATTATTTTTATTAATTTCTTCTTTTAGTTTAAGGATAATAGCAATGTAATTTTGCTGATTCATATTTTTAAAATCGAGCCAATAATCAAGCTGATTCTTGTATTTAAAGAAATTATCTAATGTGGGTAATTTTAAGATATCTTTTTTATTTGGTTTATCATGAACAATTATTATTTTATTTTCAAGAAACCACAGATCAAATTCTACACCATCAAACTTGTTATTATAGGCTTCATCTAAGGCGGCAATTGAATTTTCAGGAGATTTATTGCTAACAAATCCTCTATGAGCAAAAATCTTTATCATAAACTTCTATAAATTTATCTTTAATAATTTGGTTAATTTGTGAAAAATTAACTATTCCAAGTTCTTGCAAAGATGTAACGCCAAAATTATTTATACCGCATGGTACAATATTTTTAAAATTATCTAAATTTGGATTAAGATTAAGAGCGATTCCATGATAAGTAACCCATTTTTTTATTTTAACCCCTATAGCAGCAATTTTTTTTTCGCTATTTTTATCTTTAACCCATATACCAACTCGGTCTTTTCTTATTTCTCCTGTTATACCATATTCAGATAAGGTGGCAATAATCCAATTCTCAAGAAAATTGATAAATTTAGCAATATCTGGTTTTTGTGGAAAAAAGAAACTTTTTAAATCAAGCATAACATATATTATTTTCATGCCAGGTCCGTGATAAGTATATTTTCCACCGCGATTAGTTTTAAAAATAGGGATATTTGTTTTATTTATAAGATCATAATCTTTAGCACTAACGCCAGCAGTATATACATCTTGATGCTCAAGTAGCCAAATCATTTGATTTTTTGAGCCCGATATTATTTGAGATACTCTATCTTCCATAAAATTATAGGCCGCAGTAAAATCAATAGATTCTTGATTAATTTTCCATTCAATTTTATTTTTTATATTATCTTTGCTCACTTGAGTTATAAATATTTTACTTTTAAATAAAAAATTTAATTTAAAATTAAATTTCTTAGTTTCAATATCTTACAAATATGATTGGCAAGCTTACTGGTTTTGTAGACACAATTTATGATGATAAATGTATTTTAGATGTAAATGGTGTTGGTTATGTGGTTTATATTTCTGGCAAATCTTTAAATTTTCTAAAACAGCTACCAAAGGATAAAAAAGCTTCTTTGATTATTGAAACTATTTTTAAACAAGATTCAACAGAATTATTCGGCTTTGTAGATGAAATTGAAAAAAGCTGGTTTTTACAATTTAGTAAAGTGCAGGGCGTTGGCTCAAAAATGGCGCAAAAAATACTCGGCAGTTATAATATTGAAGAGATTTGCCAAGCCTTGCTTAAAAATGATAGTAAATTCTTTACTCAAATTTCTGGTGTTGGCTCTAAATTAGCAAATAGAATTACTACAGAACTCAAAGAAATACCTAATAAATTAGGATTTTCTAATGATAAAATCTCTAAAGATGAGCAAAGTCAATTTTCGGATATTTGTAATGATCAAATTATTAATGATGCCGCTTCAGCCTTAGAAAATCTTGGCTATAAAAAATATGAATGTTTAAAAATTCTACAAATTATTATTAAAAATAATCCTCAAATAACATTAGAAAATCTTATCACTAGCTGTTTAAGAGAGATTAATATTAAAAAATTTGGCTAAATATTTCTAATATTTTTTATAAAAACTAAATTATTAATATATCTAAAGATAAGTTTTGTTATTGATTAGCGAAATAATGTCAATTCCCATCTAAAAATGAACAATATGACAAAATATTTTTAGCCAAAAAGATAAAGTCAGATTGTTTAGTTTTTATATGTTTTTTTAGACGGGAATTGGTATAATTTACTATTTTGCCAATATTCATCAGATTGAATTTCTTTTAACCTGGAAACTGTTCTTAAAAATGTTTTTGATCCAGTGCCTTGAGCATATATTTCTTCCGGCTCTTTTGCTGATAAAATAATAAGAGAGTTTTTATTTTCATAAATTTCATCAATAAATAACGTTAAACGGCGCGCTTCGTTTGTATCTTCTTTTTTAAGATGAGGGATTTTAATTAAAAAAATCAATTCAAAATTGTGACAAATTGCTTGATAATCAGCTGTTGAATAATTGCTACAACATAGCTCTTTAAAAGTAAAAACAGCAAATTTTTTATTATTGTTTCCATTTTTTTCTACGGATTTGTTATTTTTTTCTTTGTCAAGGTTAAGAAATTTAATGTCATTATCATTGAGAGGGTAGCTATTATCAACAACAATTTCACGACCCCATACTTTGATATATGATTTTTGTTTAATTTTATTTTTAGTAATTTGATTTATTATTTGACTAAGAGTTGTATCATAGCTTTGTTGAGAAATAAAAAATCTAGTAGTTGATTTATTATTAGACTTTATTTCACGATAATCTTTATCTGATTTTATTTTGATTGCAGGGCAGTTCGGCAATAAAACGTCTTTAACAAAATCGTTAAAAAGGTCAGCTTGAATGCCGTTTTTATATAGATCAAGAGGATGGCAATTAGATGTAAAAATTACTATTATTTTTTGCTTTATTAAGTATGTTAATATTCTTGATAAGATAATAGAATCAGCTGAATCCATAACTTGAAATTCATCAAGACATAATACTTTTATAGTTTTATTTTTATTGTACTTTTTGTGATAAAGAATGTTTTGATAATCTTCATCATCATAATCCTCTATCATTCTTTTATAAAATAAAGAATCGGTATTTATAACGCGATTAATTGACTCTATTAACTGATCATTATATTTTGTTTTTTCCTTTCTAACGTCACGAAATGCTTCATGAACTGATTTCATAAAACTATTGAAGTGACAATATAATTTTGGTGTTTTTTGCAAAGAGTTATAAAATTTTTTAAGTAACATTGACTTTCCTCGACCAACATCGCCATATATATATAAACCATGGCAGGGCTTTTCTTTAATAAAGCAAACTTTTTTAATGAATTTTGAAAATGTTTTCTTTTCTAAGTAGTTTTGTATGGTAACGAGTTTATTTTGTACAATTAATTGCTTGGAATCTATTTTAAAATTCTCGTTTTTTATATTATTATTTACTTCTTGGGTCATTGTTTAAAATTGATTTACTGTATATCATAAATGGTAAGAGTAGATTTATATTATAATTTAAGACTGTTGAAATTAATAAAATTTTCAAAATAAAAACTCTGTACAGCTAAAATTGTTTCGTTTTCAGTCAAAACTAAGGAAAATTTGATTTACAAAAGTCTTAAATTTAATGCGAATAATATTTTTGTAAAATTAAATTTATATTTTTTATGAAAAAGTAAAAGTTTTAAGTAATACATACCATAATCACCAATAAAGCCACTCCTTTATTTTAATATTGGCCCACCTGACAGTGGCTACTTTTTTGCGCTGCTGACAAAGAGCGGTTATTCCCCAGGTTTGTTTTCCCCGTCAAGACAAACTGCCCTCCCCCTCGCCCCTCGACCTGCTGCCGCCCCGGTGGGGCTGC
>JALQXY010000137.1 GCA_023262945.1 Rickettsiales bacterium
AGATAAAAATTTTTAAAAAATGAAGCTGTATATCCATACAGCTGAAGCTTTTTAGAGATTTTTAGCCAAAAAGATAAGGTAAGATTGTTTAGTTTTTATATATGTTTTTTAGGTGGGAATTGGTATAAGTTAATATAAAAACAAGGAGATCATCTTGCTAAAAAAAATAAAATCTTATTCAATATCGGGAGCAGAAACCTTGCCTATCGTTGAAGGCGGTAAAGGTGTTGGAATAACAACAGGTATTACGGCAGGAAACTTTGCCAAATCTGGCGCCGTTGGCACATTTTCTGGGGTTAATGCTGATTTTATTGATGAAAATGGTAAATATATTCCCCTTGAATATAAAACTAACACTCGCATCAAAAAACATGAAGAGTTAATTGAATATTCAATCAAAGGCGGTATATCTCAAGCTAAAATTGCCAGCGATATTGCCAACAATAAAGGGCGAATTCACATGAATATCCTATGGGAAATGGGCGGTGCTCAAAAAGTTTTAACCGGTATATTAGAAGGTGCCAAAGGTTTAATTCATGGCATTACTTGTGGCGCAGGAATGCCTTATAAATTATCAGAAATTGCTGAAAAATATCAAGTATATTATTATCCTATAGTTTCTTCGATGCGTGCTTTTCGTGCCTTATGGAAAAGAAATTATCATAAAGCCAAAACATTGCTTGGAGGCGTTGTTTACGAGTGTCCATGGCGCGCTGGTGGTCATAATGGCTTATCCAACGCCGAAGATCCAAATGCCTATGAAGATCCATATCCTCGCGTTGCTGAAATTAGATCTTTTATGAATCTAGTCGGACTTAACGATGTACCAATTATCATGGCTGGCGGCGTATGGAACCTTGAAGAATTTGAATATTGGCTAGATAATCCAGAAATCGGACCTATCGTTTTTCAATTTGGTACTAGACCAATTGTTACTAAAGAATATCCCGTTCCACAACAATGGAAAGAAAGATTAATGAATCTTAAAAAAGGCGATGTTTATCTTAATCGCTTTAGCCCAACGGGATTTTATTCATCTGCTGTTGAAAATGATTTTATTAAAGAGCTAAAAGGTCGTGAATTGCGCCAAGTAGAATATCGCACTAAGAATATTGAAGATTTTACCTGCGAAATTCCTTTTGGTAATCGTGGTCGAGTAGTATATATAAAACCAGAAGATAAAACAAAAGTTGATTCTTGGATTTTGGCTGGCCACGATCAAAGCATGAAAACACCTGATGATACACTTATGTTTATCGATAAATCAAAAGCCAATCAAATTATAACTGATCAAATTAATTGCATGGGTTGTTTAAGTCAATGTCGCTTTAGCAATTGGTCAGATAAGCAAGAAATGAATTACACCACAGGAAATAAAGCTGATCCCAGAAGTTTTTGCATTCAAAAAACTCTGCAAGATATTAGACAAGGTATTGATATAGAAAATCAACTAATGTTTTCTGGTCATGCTGCCTATCGATTTGCAAGTGACCCGATGTATAAAAATAATTATATTCCAACTATAAAAGAATTAGTTGATAGCATTATGGCTGGTAAATAATAAAATTATAAAGATGACTACAAAAAAAGCTGCAATAATTGGAGCCTCTGGATATACTGGAAGCGAGTTAATTCGTATCTTAAGTAATCATCCCAAGATTGAAATAGTCAATCTAATAGGCAACAAAAAAGCAGGGCAAGATTTTTCTAACATATATCCAAATTTATCACAAATATCTTTACCAAAAATACAAAAAATTGATGATATAGATTTTACAAAATTAGATATAATATTTTGCTGTCTTCCACATACCACATCTCAAAATATAATCAAAGATATTTCATCATACAATAATTTAAAAATCATTGACCTATCAGCTGATTTTCGCTTAAAAGACCCAAAAAACTATCAAAAATGGTATAAAAACGAACATTTAGCAAAAGATCTACAAAAAAAATCTGTCTATGGTTTAAGCGAAATATATAATAATGATATTAAAAAATCATCCTTAATTGCTTGCCCTGGATGCTATCCAACTTCAATATTGCTACCTTTGATTCCATTACTTAAAAATCAATTAATCGATATAAATAATATTATTGTAGATTCTAAATCTGGTTTTAGCGGAGCTGGTAAAAAGCTTGATGAAAACAATCTATTCTGCGAAATAAATAATTCTATAAAAGCATATGGTATTGGATCTCATCGTCATCTAGGAGAGATTGAGCAAGAGCTTAGCCTTGCCGCTAATCAAAATTTAGAAATTAATTTTACACCTCACATATTGCCAATAAATCGCGGCATAATATCTACCATATATCTTGATCTAGCTAATAATTTTAGTGTTGATGATTTAAAAAACTGCCTTGCTACTCAATATGAAGATAGCCCTTTCGTTAATTTATCCGATAATCCACCAGCAATCAAAGAGGTCATTGGTAGCAATTTATGTAAGTTTAGTATTCATCAAGGCCGCAATCCAAAAAAAGCTATAATAATATCCGTAATTGATAATTTGGTTAAAGGAGCATCTGGTCAAGCTGTGCAAAATGCCAATATAATGTTCGATTTTGATGAAAGAATGGGATTAACTCAAATTGCTATGGCGGTTTAATGTTTAAGAACAACGATACGATTTTTGCTCCAATAACATCAGTAAATCAAAGCGGAGTTTGCGTTATCAGAATATCTGGCAAAGAAACTTTAAATTGCCTTAAGCATCTTGGAGTAAATCAATCAAAAATATCATCTCAAAAAATATCTTTTCATAAAATATTTGATTTGCACACAAAAGAAATAATTGATGAATGTTTGATTAGTTTTTTTAAAGCTCCTAAAAGTTTTACTGGAGAAGATATCGCCGAAATATCAATTCATGCTTCAAATTATATTTTTCATAAAATTTCTAACATTTTAAGCAAAATAGATTCAGTTAGAATGGCTGAAGCAGGAGAGTTTAGTAAAAGAGCTTTTCTTAATAACAAAATTAATCTAATTGAAGCAGAAGCCATAATAGATCTTATTTCTAGCGAAACTGAATTACAGCATAAACAAGCAATCAAACAATTATCAGGAGAAGTTGGTAAAATATACAATAATTTACGTCAAGATATTATAAAATCTTCGGCATTAATTGAGGCTGCTATTGATTTTGCTGATGAAGATTTGCCCAAAACTATTATTGACGACATTAATGAAAATATTAAAAAAATTAAGCTAAATATTGAAAATATTATTAACGATAACAAAACAGCACAAAAAATAAAAAACGGCTTATCGCTAGCTATTATTGGCAAGCCAAATGTTGGAAAATCAACTCTTATTAATTTGCTAGCAAATAGTGAAATAGCTATCGTTTCTAATGTAGCTGGCACAACTAGAGATGTTATTGAAACTCACTTAAATATTGCTGATATTGTTGTAAAAATTGCCGATACCGCAGGAATCAGAGAATCAAAAAATAAAATTGAGCAAGAAGGTATTAAAAGAGCTGTCAACAAAGCTAAAATAGCCGATATAAAAATATTGATAATAGAAGCAAATGATCAAGAAATTTCTCAAGAAATAAAAAATTTAATCGACAATAATACCATCATTTTAATCAATAAAATAGATCGAATAAAAAATTATCACAACAATAAACTAAATCTACCCAAGCTATCATCTTTTGATAATATTATCGAAATTTCTTTAAAAAATCATATTAATATCGATCTACTAAGATTAAAGCTTAAAGAATTAGTAAAATTACAAATTCCTTGCATCAATTCATCTATAATAACAAATGAAAGACATCGCAACTCTTTACAAAAAGCCTTACATTATCTTGATGATTTTTCTTTAGATAAACCAATAGAACTTGCAGCTGAAGATCTTAGATTGGCAAGCTATGAAATTGGCAAAATAACAGGCCAAATTGATATTGAAAATATTTTAGATGTAATATTTTCTAGCTTTTGTATTGGTAAATAAAAAACTCCTCAAATCAATGAATGATAGCATTTCCCGCCTAAAAAACATATATAAAGACTAAACAATTTGACTTTATCTTTTTGGCTAAAAATTGTAAAAAGCCTTAAGTCCTATAGGTATAGGACTTGCATTTTTTACAATTTTTATCTCAAAAAATATTTTATCATATTGTTCATTTTTAGATGGGAATTGGTAATATATAATTTTAACAATGCTTTTCAGGTTAAAATGATATTAATA
>JALQXY010000139.1 GCA_023262945.1 Rickettsiales bacterium
AGATAAAAATTGTAAAAAATGCAAGTCCTATAGGTATAGGGCTTAAGGCTTTTTGCAATTTTTAGCCAAAAAGATAAAGTCAGATTGTTTAGTTTTTATATATGTTTTTTAGGTGGAAATTGGTATTATATGATTTTTTGATCTATTTTATGATTTTTATTTCCATCTCAAGATCTTCTCCAGTAAAATTTTTTACCTGTTGCTGTACTTTTTCTATTAAGTTTACTATATCTTGACCAGACGCATGTCCTTGATTTACAAGAAAATTACAGTGCTTTTCTGATATTTGAGCATCATTCATTTTAAGACCGCGACAATTTGCCTGATCAATCAATTGCCATGCTTTTTTAGAGGAATTTACTGGGTTTTTAAATGTACTGCCACCAGTTTTAGCTCTAATTGGCTGAGATTCTTCTCTTGCCTGATTAAATTGATTTATGGTTTGAGCAACCAATTCGCTATCTTTTTTATGGCAAGCAAAGCGAGCTGAAATAAATATTAATTCACCACTTCTTTCTTTGCATAATCTACTGCCGCGATAATAAAAACCAAAATCCTGATTTGAAAATTGATGAATTACGCCATTTAAATCAATCGCCGTTGCTAAAAGTAAAAAATTAGAAATTTCTCCACCATAGCAACCAGCATTCATGGCAATAGCACCACCTATAGACCCTGGTATTCCAGTTAAAAATTCAAGATTGGATAAGGAGTTGCTTTGAGTAAAATTTGCTACATTTTTACATAATGTAGCAGCCCCTATATCTAAAATAGAAATCTGACTATGATCTATTGCGGCTTTCTTAACAAAAGAAAGGGGGGACTTTGATAGCAAATCTTGACTTAATTCATTATCACAAATATTAATATAAGAAAATCCAGACGATAGCTTTATTATTAAACCTTCAGTGACTTCATTTTGAAATATTATATTAGAAGTTGCGCCAATTATTTTGATTAAATCTTTTTGTGAAAAATTTTTTAGAAAATAAACTAAATCTTCTTGATCTTTGGGTTTGAAAATAATTTCAGCATAAGTTTTAACATCAAACCAATTTTTAATCAAAGTATTAAAACGATATGATCCTCTAACTTGCGGCAATATATTGCGTAAATCACTATTAATCATAGAGTTGGTACTTTATCGAGCTTTATTATTATTGATTTTCTACCTTCTATTGCAGCCTTTTTCTGATATTTTGTTTTAATCCAATATTTAGGAAATTCTAACCAATCATTCTGAGTGTTAGCATACCATTCAAATTTAGCACTTTTTAAAACATTAGATAAAATCCAATTTTTATAATCATCATGATCGGTAGCAATTATGACCTGATGATCTTTATCACAATTATTATTACCCAGCACTGAAAATAAAATCTTATCAAGAAAATCTTTATTTATAAGACGTCTTTTATGATGTTTTAACTTAGGCCATGGATCGGGAAATAAAATAAAAATTTGATTAAATATTGCTTCATCATAAACCTTGTTATTTACAAAAAGATGTTGTGCTAGAAGACGAAAATCTTCATTTGATAATAATATGTTATCAAGAGGAAATTCTTGTAACTTTCTTAGGATATTAATAAAGCCGTTCAAATGAGGTTCGCAACCTATATATAAATTTTGCGGATTATTTTTAGCCATTTTGTACAAAAAATCACCGTAACCAAAACCTATCTCAAGAATAATTCTTTGATAATTGCTTAGGTTATTTTTATCCAATAAAAAATCATAATTTAATTTATATTTAGGAGAAATATTTTGTAATACATCTTTTTTCTGATTAGATATTTTGCGTGATTTTACTCGACCAAAGCTTCTTATTAATTTATCCTCTTTACTAAAAAAATCGTTTTGCATTAATTAGATGAATTATAACTCTATTTTATCAATTCTGACTTGATGTCGGCCATTGCTAAACGGCGTACTAATAAATGTTTGCACTATATTAAACGCATCTTCTTCATCTAAAAATCTAGCACCAAGGCACAATATATTAGCATTATTATGAGCACGAGATAAGAAGGCTAAATCTTGATTTTGACACAATGCAGCCCTAATATTAATAAATTTATTAGCACAAATAGACATCCCAATTCCACTGCCACAGATCAAGATGCCAAATTCATTGTTATTTACATCTATCTGCTTGCAAAGTTTTTGAGCAAAGTCAGGATAATCGACCGATTCTTTGGAAGAGTCACAACCTAAGTCAACAATTTGACAGTTCTTGGAAATATTTTTAATAAGAGTACTTTTTATATATTGCTTTAAGTCAAAGCCAGCGTGATCACAAGCAATATAAAGCCTATTCGGAATTACTGGCATTATAATTTACAAAGATTTGAAAAGTAGTTTTTGGCAAGAAACAGTTGGTTAACGCTTACGATAAGTCTTACCTTTACGAGCTTTCTTAAAGCCGTATTTTTTTCTTTCAACAACGCGAGCATCCCTAGTAAGAAAGCCTTGAACTCTCAAAGTTGGCCTACTTTCTGGATCAAAAGCTATAAGAGCTTTACTAATGCCGTGAGAAAGTGCACCAGCTTGACCACCTAAACCACCTCCGCAAAGAGTTGCCACTACATCAAATTTACCTTCAGCCTTGATTGCAAAAAAAGGCTCTTTAGCTATATTAAATAGAATTTCTCTACCGAAGTATGTTCTAGCTTCACGACCATTTACTATGATCTTACCTTTACCCTTCTTAATCCAGACTCTAGCAATAGCGTTTTTTCTTTTACCAGTAGCATAAGCTCTGCCAAGCGAGTCTATTTTTGGATCTAAAGACTCGGTAGATTTTGTTAAATTTTGCTTAGCGAGTTGATCTTGAATTTGTGACATATGATTAGTTTGTTTTTGAGTTTTTTCTATTCATCTTTGCTATTTCAAGCAATTTAGGAGTTTGACCTTGATGCTTATGTTCACTTCCCTTGTATATATGAAGCTTAGTCATTATATCTCTTTGCAATGGACCGCGTGACATCATTCTTGAAACGGCAGACTCAAGAACCCTCTCTGGAAATCTACCTTCTATTATTTGTTTTGCAGTGCGATCTTTTATGCCACCAGGATAACCAGTATGCCAGTAATATTTTTTTTCGCTATATTTTTTACCAGTAAGCGCTATTTTATCAGCATTGATTACTACTACATGATCTCCGCAATCAAAATTAGGTGTAAATGATGGTTTATGTTTACCACGTAAAATATTAGCAATAATTGTTGCCACTCTACCTAAAACTAAACCTTCAGCATCAATTAACCACCACTGTCTTTTAATTTCGCTTGGTTTGCAAATATAAGTCTTGTTCATCTTAAAAAAGAAATTAAACTAAAATTAACTAAAAATAAAAAGGATAAAACAACTTAATTTATAGTTAAAAATTGTCAATAAATTATTTTGCAAAGAGCCATAATAAGATAGCTTTTTGTGAATGAAGACGATTTTCAGCTTCATCAAAAACAATGGATTGCTTGGAATCTATAACATCTTTGGTTACTTCAAAGCCACGATAAGCTGGCAGGCAATGACTGAATATAGCATCTTTTTTGGCTAATTTCATTAATTTTTCATTAACCTGATATGGCATTAATTGATTTATCTTTTGCTGCCTTAGATTATCATCATCTTGCATTTTGTCTCCCATAGAGAACCAAGTATCGGATATTAATACATCAGCATTAATAACAGCAATATTAGGATTTGATTCGACACTTATTTTTGCTCCTAATTTTTGAGCTTTGATAATTTGATAATACGAGAAATTCATATTTGGCGGACTAGATATAACCAATTCAAAATTAAAAAATTTAGCAATATGAATATATGAGTTTAAAACATTATTTTGTTCACCTAGCCATACTAATTTTTTACCATTTATATCGCCAAAATTCTCTATAAATGTCATGATAGCAGCTAAAATTTGACATGGATGAGAAAAATCAGATAATGCATTTACCACAGGAATAGTTGAATATTTTGCTAAATCTAATATTGTTTGATGACAATTAGCGCGAATTACAATAGCATCAACATAGCGAGATAAAACTTGCGCCGTATCAGATATAGTCTCACCTTTGCTAATTTGCATATTAGATGAACTCATAATTATAGAATCGCCACCCAGTTGATTAATAGCAACCTCAAAAGAAACTCGGGTACGAGTTGAATTTTTCTCAAAAATTACTGCAATATTTTTACCCGAGAGACCATTATTACTATTTTTGTCTTGCTTTTTGATTAAAATTGATGAATCAATTAAAAATTTAATGTCTTCTTTATTTAATTGATCGATATCAATAAAGTGCTTTAAGATTGATTGACTATCCATTTATCTTGAATTAAAATCTATTTAATTTAGCTTAATTTAAAACTAGTTTGTTTTATACTATTTTAACCTAGAAAACATTACTTTAAAAAAAATTGAATAATTTATCTTCATCTTTTTGGCTAAAATAGCCATAAATCATTACGCTCTTTATAGGGGTTTAGATTTATAACATATTTTAT
>JALQXY010000150.1 GCA_023262945.1 Rickettsiales bacterium
CTAAAAATTGCAAAAAGCCTTAAGTCCTATAGGAATAGGACTTGCATTTTTTACAATTTTTATCTCAAAAATATTTTGTCATATTGTTTATTTTTAGATGGGAATTGGTATAATTTATCACGCTTTCTTTTTGGTAACATAATCAATACCCCGCATAATATCACAAAAGAGCCACAAATTATCCAGTAATCAATAACTTCTCCAAAAGCAAAATAAGCTATTACTGAAATAAACACTAAGCGCGTAAAGTCAAATGGTTGTAGTAATGATATATCAGATTTTGTATAAGCAAATGATAGGCTAAAGTATGATAAATTAGAAATTAAACCTAGGGCCAAAAACCAAAATAAATTAACATAACCATTGATTGGCTTTAAAAAAGGCAAAGCAAAAGGAATCGAAATGATTAACATTATAAAAGACATGTAAGCTACTATTGTTTTAGGTTTTTCAGTTTTAGACATGATTTTTAGTAAAAGATTAGAAATGGTCCACAAAAATACCGCAGCAAAAACAAAATAGTGACCAGTGGCTAATTCTTTAAATCCTGGTCGTAAAATTATAACAACGCCAATTAAACCAAAAAAACTAGCCATCCAATTACGCTTCCTAACTTTTTCTTTTAAAAAAAGCATGGCTGCTAAAGTTGTAGTAAAAGGTACAATAAAACTAATAGATACCGCCTCAGATAGCGGTAATAAGGTTATGGCATAAAACCAGCATAGCATTGAAAGCATACCATTAGCACTACGAAAGCAGTGTAAGTGAATCTTTTTTGTTGTTAATAAAGTTTTATAATTTCTAAAAATACTAGGAATAAAGAAAAGCAAAGAAAAAAAGTTGCGTAGCATTAAAATAAAAAATATGTGAAACTCTTTTGATAAATGCTTAACTATTGCCACCATCAATGATATAAAAAAACAACATAATATCATGTAAAAAATACCATGATAATCTTCAGAAAATTTACGAAATATCAATTGCTGCATAAATTAAGGTTACTTATACCAATTCCCACCTAAAAACATATAAAATTGTTCATTTTTAGATGGGAATTGGCATTATATCAAATTTTTATAGAATTTCTTAGCGCTATCACTTGCAACTATTTTATCAAAATTAATTTTTTCAATAAAAACACCTTGCAATGATCTTGCTCTTGATAATGCAACATATGCTTGTCCAGGACTGAAAATATCAGATAAATCGCATGAAATTTTATCTAGAGTTAATCCTTGAGATTTGTGTATCGTGATAGCCCAAGCTAAAATTAAGGGAACTTGAGACACTGAGGCTTCTTGTATCAGATTTTGCTCTTTTTTATCATATTTTTCAATTAGCCATTCTTCTGGAGAAATGGTTAGTTCAATACCATTATTAAATTCAACCACCGGGTATTTTTTTTTGGATGAAAAACCTTTCACCACGCCCAAAGAACCATTAATAACCCCTTCTTTTTGATAGCTATTTTTGGTCATCATAACCTGTGCTCCGATTTTTAATTTTAAGAATTGTGCCGCGATACAATTTTTTTTGAGTAATTCAATTTTACCTTTACTGCCGCTATATTTTGCTTCATAGGATACTTCGTCTTGAACAATATTTTGTAGATGGTAATTATTAATTTTTTCTACTTTGTAATTATGAGTTGTAAGGATTGTTGGCTTTATTGCCAAATCATTATCTTTTGCATTAACTCTTGATTGCAAAATCTCAATATCTTGTTCATCTAGCTCGCCAAATCTTAAATTATCAAGAATTTTGATAAATTGCCTATCCTGTTGACGAAATTTTTCAGTTAAATTGAAAGTTTCGAGATTTAGTTGCTGCCAACAATCTGCCTCAAAACAAAAATTAACATCATTAGCTACTTTGTTAACGGGTGGTAATTGCAAGAAATCACCAAAGAATAAAACTTGCAGACCTCCCATCGCTTTCTGATTTTGGCGTACATTACGCAATACTTGATCTATCAAATCTAAAGTTTGCGACGAAATCATAGAAATTTCATCAATAGCTAAAGACTTAGTCTCTAGAATTTTACGCCGCAATCTTGAAAATTTAGCACTAAATAAATCTTCAACAATTTTTTCCAAAGGTAAGTTGCCTAAACCTATACCGCTCCAAGAGTGGATTGTTGAGCCGCCAATATTTACCGCAGCAATTCCTGTACTAGCAGTAACCGTTAAACCTTTTTTTGCATAATTCAACTTAAGATGATTAAGTAAGAAAGATTTTCCACTTCCCGCTCCCCCTGTTACGAATAGATTTTTTCCTTCCTCAAATTTCTTGATGATATCTAACTGCTTTGGTAAAAATTGTAACTGATTCATGAGTGGATGATAAAATATCTTGTCTATAAAATTTATAATGACATTTTTAGTTTTACTTGAATAAATTAAGATATTTAGTTGATAAATCAATAAATTAATCGATTAGTCTTCATATAATACCAAATCCCACCTAAAAAACATATGAAAACTAAACAATCTGACTTTATCTTTTTGGCTAAAAATTGCAAAAAGCCTTAAGCCCTATAGCTATAGGACTTGCATTTTTTACAATTTTTATCTCAAAAAATATTTTGTCATATTGTTTATTTTTAGATGGGAATTGGCATAATGCCAAAGTTCATTTCTAAAGCAGTTAAAAATAAGCGATTAAATTCTTTAAAAAAATTTCTAATTTTTGTAGCTGCTTGATATATCTATATGGCAATTTTAGTAAATTAATTAAATTTAACAAAAATTAGTAAAAAAGTGAAGTAAAGCAATTTATTGCAGCAGGTTTTGATTAAATGTGAGTCATAGCCAAAACTTTATAGAATTAATTAAACATGGACTACAAATTCGAGATTGACAAAATTCATGATAAAAAGCGTCTTGATATATTTTTAGCATCTAAATTGCAATCAATCAGGCCAGAATTGAGTCGCAGAAAAATACAAAATATTATTGAGAGTGGCAATATAGAATTGCAAAACTCAAATAATCAAAGAAATGTAATTTTATCATCACAAAAAATTAATTGCGGGGAAGTTTATATAATAAAAATACCGCCCAATAAACCAATGCAATTAGATGCTCAAAAAATTGACTTTGATGTTATATTCGAAGATGAACATCTTCTCATCATTAATAAGCCGGCAAATTTAACAGTTCATCCCGGTCCAGGTAATCAGAGTAACACTTTAGTTAATGGGCTTCTGTATCGCTTTAAAAATAACTTATCATCGATTAATGGAGATTTTAGACCTGGTATAGTTCATCGCCTAGATAAAGATACTAGCGGATTGATGCTGGTTGCTAAAAATGATTTAACTCATCAAATTTTAAGCAAAATGCTAGAAGAGCATCAAATAAAGCGCTTATATTTGGCTATAATTTATGGCGTCATGGATCCAGAATCGGGGGTTATTGATAAAAATATCACAAGATCAACATATAATCGCCTCAAAATGACAACCAGTAAAACAAAGGGGCGAAAAGCTGTAACTAATTATCGAACTTTAGAAGTGATGAATGAAGATTTTGCCAGTATAATTGAATGTAGGCTTGAAACTGGTCGCACTCATCAAATTAGAGCTCATCTTGAATCAGAAAAGCATTCACTTATCGGCGATCAAATTTATAATTCTTGCAAAAAACAACCCCCTTTTGATCACGACAAAGATGCTTTCGCTTTTATTAATAAATTTCCAAGACAAGCCCTGCATTCATATAAAATAGAACTTACTCATCCCATCACCAAAGAAGAAATTAGGTTTGAAATTTCCTTAGCGGATGATTTAAAAGAATTATGTCAAAACATCAGAAAGCTATAATCATTTCAGGCGCTACTGCATGCGGCAAATCAAATTTAGCCCTTGAAATAGCAAAACATTTTAAAGGAGAAATTGTTAATGCCGATTCCTTACAAATTTATAAAGATTTACCAATTTTATCAGCACAACCAAATAATATTGATAAAAATCAAATAAAGCATCATCTTTATGGTTTATTAGATTTTACAGAAGAATCTTCGGTTTTTTTATGGCTTAAGGAGATAAAAAGCATAGTTGCAGAAATTTATAAGAATCAATCCTTACCAATTATAGTTGGAGGTAGCGGCATGTATATTAGTAAACTTGTTGAAGGAATATCAATTATACCGCAAATATCTATTCAAAACAAGCAAAAAGCAAAGCAAGATTTGGATAAATACGGCCTTGATCACATTATAGAGATGTCAAAAAATCCTAAAATAAAAGATCCTCAACGCGCTTTACGAGCTTATGAAATTTTACTAGAAACAGGAAAAGCAATTTCTTATTGGCATCATCAAAAAAAAGAAAAAATATTACCAAATATCTCATTTATTCATTTTAATCTTAATCTTGATCGTCAAGAACTTTATAAAAGGTGCGAAGCTAGATTTGACGAAATGATAAAAATTGGAGCCATAGAAGAAGCATCAATTCTTTCTAAAAAAATATTAAATCAACAATATCAAATAGATAAATTACCAATTAGTAAAACTCTTGGTTTTTGTGAATTAAATCAATATCTAAACAATAATATTAACTTGAAGCAACTCAAGGAAGTCGCAAGTAAAAAGACAAGAAACTACGCTAAGCGTCAATTAACATGGTTTCGTAATCAATTACAAAATCAAGATGAGCATCATATTAGAATAAACATAAATAACGATTCTAAGGCAAAAAAAGAGGTTTTTACAGTAATATCAGATTTTCTTTCTAAGAATTGTTAATATAATACCAAAATTCAACTTTAAAAGCTATTTAAAAAATAGTTGATTTTAATTATAATCATTTGTTATAGTCTTTATTTCTTTGTTTGTTTTTAGATTTTTATTTTTTAAAAAGTAATTTTTAAAAAGAGCACGTAGCTCAGTCGGTAGAGCACCTGACTTTTAATCAGGTTGTCGTAGGTTCGATTCCTACCGTGCTCACCAAGCTTTCTTGACTTGGTGATGATATATAGTCTTCCTTCTTGTTAATTACGCTTTTATACTTTTGAAAGTGATATATTGGGCAATTGATCTTTTCTAATTGGTCTTTCAGCTTTTTATAAATCACTTTAAAAACCCCTGCAAATCAATGAATTTTAGTAATTTTACTTATAATTAAATTACAATTAATAATTAATTTAATTTATTTGCAGTAATACCAAATCCAATCTTTAAATAAAATTATAACAAAATATTTTTGAGATAAAGATTTTTAAAAAATAAAGCTATATATCCAACAACTTGAATGAGATTTGATGATTTTAACAGCCATTATAGGTTATAAAGTTGGCTGATTTGTAAGGGGTCTCTATATTTTCTTTACAATATTTTGTTAAATCTGTTTTGTTAAATCCAAATCCGTCAATAGAAAATTGATTTATCATTGAATTATTTGTGGAAATTAAAAAAAAATATGATTTTCTTGTGAGAGATTTTTAAATTTTTGTAAATATAAATGCTTATTAAACTTACAGTTTTTTTGCCGTTTTTGGCTTTTTTAATTTCTGGCTTTACTGGTCGTTTCTGCAATATTAAAAGCAAAATATTTGCTGATAGATTTGCTCAGCTTCTTACTTCTTCTTTTTTAGCGATTTCAGCTATTTGTGCTATAATAATATTTTATCAATTTTATCAAAATCCACAATCTCAAAATATTATCTTATTTACTTGGCTTAAATCGGGGGATTTTTCGATTAATTGGTCTTTATATGTCGATTCCTTAACTTCTATAATGTTGGTGGTGGTAACCTTGGTATCTTCCTTGGTGCATATTTATTCAATTGGCTACATGGCTGACGATAAATCAATAAATCGATTCATGTCATATCTTTCTCTCTTTACTTTCTTTATGTTAATTTTGGTTACGGCCGATAATTTTCTACAACTTTTTGTTGGCTGGGAAGGTGTTGGGGTTGCTTCTTATCTTTTGATTGGTTTTTGGTTTAAAAAGCAATCAGCTAATGTTGCTGCAATGAAAGCTTTTATTGTTAATAGAGTAGGTGACTTTGGTCTTGTTTTGGCTTTGGCTCTTATTTATTTAACTTTTGGCAGCCTTGAATATTCAACAGTATTTGCCAAAGCTAAAGATTATCTAAACGATGAAACTAAATTATTTTTCACTAATTTTTTAACTATCGACGTTATTTGTGTTTTGCTTTTTATTGGCGCCATGGGTAAATCGGCTCAGATTGGTCTTCATGTTTGGCTTGCCGACGCCATGGAGGGGCCAACTCCGGTTTCGGCTCTTATTCACGCTGCAACCATGGTTACAGCAGGAGTTTTTTTAGTGGCACGCTGCTCACCATTATTTGAATTTTCACAAATTGCTCTAAATATGATTACCGTTGTTGGGGCTTTGACAGCAATATTTGCTGCCACAATTGCTATTACTCAAAATGACATTAAAAAAGTTATAGCATATTCTACATGCTCGCAGCTTGGTTATATGTTTTTTGCTTGTGGGATATCTGCTTATTCGGCAGCTATTTTTCATCTAGCAACACATGCTTTTTTTAAAGCCTTATTATTTTTAGGTGCAGGCAGCGTGATTCATGCTTTACACCATGAGCAAGATATAAGAAAGATGGGTGGTATTTGGCGTAAAATTCCTATAACCTATGCTATGATGTGGATTGGATCACTTGCTTTGGCAGGTTTTCCACCATTTGCTGGATTTTTCTCAAAAGACGTGATTTTAGAAGCGGCATATATGTCTTCTGATAAATATTCAAATTTAGCATTTGTACTTGGTATTTTAGCTGCATTCTTAACGGTATTTTATTCTTGGCGCTTGATATTCTTAGTATTTCATGGTAAAAACAGATCAAGTAAAAAGATTTTTGATAATGCGCATGAGCCACCTTTTTCCATGAAGGCTCCACTTTTTATTTTGGCTATTGGCTCAATTTTTGCTGGTTATATTGGCTCTAATTTACTTTCTTTTGTTTCTAGTAAAGATAATTTCTTTAAAGATTCTATTTTTGTAAGTGCTAATAAATCTGATTTACTAGAGCATATTCATCATGTGCCGTTATTAATTAAATTCTTGCCTTTGATAGTAGGTTGTGTTGCTATATTGCTTGCTTATATTTTATATATCAGAAGCTACGGTTTAGCTGACAAAATAGCAAAAAATATTGGTATTTTTTATAAGATATCTTTCAATAAATGGTATTTTGATGAGATTTATCAATTTATTTTTGTTAACCCTGTTAAAAAAATAGGTAATTTTTTATGGCGAGTTGTTGATATTAAATTAATTGATGGAGTGCCTAACGGTTTGGCTCTTTTAAGTAAAAATATATCTTGCAAAATATCAAAATTAGAAACTGGCTATATATATAGCTATTCTTTATGGATGGTTCTCGGATTAGTGCTGACTTTACTATTTATCATTAGTTTAATCAAAACTTTTCCAATTATTTAATAAACTTTTGTTTTAATCTAAAATCCGCCAATAGAAAATTTTTTACAATTTTTACCTTAAAAAATATTTTGTCATATTGTTCATTTTTAAATGGGAATTGGTATTACCAATTCCCACCTAAAAAAATATATATAAAAACTAAACAATCTGACTTTATTTTTTTGGCTAAAAATTGCAAAAAGCCTTAAGTCCTATAGGTATAGGACTTGCATTTTTTACAATTTTTATCT
>JALQXY010000051.1 GCA_023262945.1 Rickettsiales bacterium
GATAAAAATGTAAAAAATGCAAGTCCTATACCTATAGAACTTAAGGCTTTTTGCAATTTTTAGCCAAAAAGATAAAGTCAGATTGTTTAGTTTTTATATATGCTTTTTAGGCGGGAATTATTATTATACCATTGCTTCATATAATATCTAGCTATAATAAAAAAGATTCGTATATCAAAAAATGCACTAGAATTTTTTTATCATAACTATCTATGTCATGATTTAATAACCTAAATCAATTTTCTATTGACGTAATTGGATTAAATTCAGAAAATCTTTTCATTAAAAAGATTAAATAGTTTTAGCTTTATTTAAAGATGAATTCTGACATAAAATATAGTCAAAAAAATAATAACCTTAAAAATAAAAAATCTATTCTTGGTTACAAATGGAGTAAGAGAGAATTTGACAACAGATTATCAAATCTTATTTTGCAAAATTATGATATCTCTCCTATAGTGGCGGATCTTCTTTCTATTCGCGATATAAATTTATCTGAAATTTCTTTATTTCTAAATCCTAAAATAAAAACATGCTTACCTGATCCATTTACTCTTGATGGCGTCAGTGAATCGGTTAGTTATATAATAAAAGCTATCAAAGAGTCTAAGAAAATTACAATTTTTGCTGATTATGATGTTGATGGCGCGACTTCCGCAGCAATTCTTAAGAGATTTTTACAAAATATAGATTATCAAGCAGATATATATATCCCAGATCGTATTAAAGAGGGTTATGGGCCAAACAGTAAAGCTTTAATTGATTTAAAAAATAAAGGGACTGATTTGGTTATAACGCTTGACTGTGGAACTGTGTCATTTGAACCTTTGTTAAAAGCAAAAGAAGTCGGTCTTGATATTATAGTTATTGATCATCATTTAGGGGTATTAGAGAAACCTAAAGCTATCGCTATAATTAATCCAAATCAAATCGGTGATCAATTTTTATATAAAAATCTATGCGCCGCAGGAATAACTTTCTTATTTGTTGTTGCTTTAAATAAAAGATTTCGTGAAGAGGGTTTTTATAAAAAATTTCAAGAGCCAAATTTATTAGATTTATTAGATTTAGTAGCTTTGGGTACAGTATGCGATGTTATGGATCTTGTTGGTTTGAATCGTGTTTTTGTTGCTCAAGGATTAAAAATAATAAAACAAAGACAAAATCTTGGCATTAAAACAATTTGTGATTTAGCTGCTATAGATCAAGAGCCAAATTCATATCATTTAGGATTTATCATTGGTCCAAGAATTAATGCTGGAGGACGTATTGGTAAATCAGATTTAGGTGCTCGATTATTATCCACTAACGATGAATTTGAAGCTATGCAAATTGCTGAACAATTAGAGCAATATAATAAAGATCGCAAAGATATAGAAAATATTGCACTAAAACAAGCTATCGAATCATTGGAAATAGAAAAAAGTAATTTTAGTAATAGTGATCCAGTTATTTTTGCCGTTTCTGATAAATGGCATCAAGGGGTTATTGGTATCATAGCTTCTCGTCTTAAAGATATTTATAATAAGCCAGTAGCGGTTATAACCATTGATAAGAAAACAAGAAAGGGCAAAGCTTCGTGTCGCTCAATTTCTGGTGTTGATTTTGGTGCACAAATAATTAATGCCAAAATGAACAATTTAATTATTGAAGGCGGGGGTCACGCTATGGCTGGAGGATTTTCTATTGATGAAAATAAAATTAAAGATCTTCATCATTTTTTCTGTGAAAAAATGGCTAAAGATGTTGATATAATTAATAGTCAAAAAATCATGAATTATGATATTGAAATTGATATGATGCAGGTCAATGTTGATCTTGTTAAAGATATTGATATATTAGAGCCTTTTGGAGTTGGTAATAATAGGCCAAAATTTTATTTAAAAAATGTTAGAAAAATTAGTGCTAAAATAGTTGGTAGTGAAAGAAATCATATTAGCTGTATTTTTTGCGGTAATGATGGTATTGTTAATAACAAACAAATTCAGGTTATATTATTTCGCGGCGTTGGAACTGATCTTGAATCAGTACTGTTGGCTGAGAAATATAATAAAAAAATGAACCTAATAGGCACTCTTAGTATTAATAGTTGGATGGGAGTTGAGAAAGTGCAAATGATTCTTGAAGATATCGATTTAGAAAAATGATTTATACCAATTCCCATCCAAAAATGAACAATGTGATAAAATATTTCGAGATAAAAATTGTAAAAAATGCAAGCCCTAGACCTATAAGACTTAAGGCTTTTTACAATTTTTAGCTAAAAAGATAAAGTCAGATTGTTTAGTTTTTATATTAGAGTTAAATTCAAAACCATTAATATAAAATACTAAATATAAAATAAACTGAGTAAGGAATTTTGATATTTTTTAAAGAATTACTTATCATGTAATAATTTATCAACGCTGGCAATAGCCTGACATGCAATAGCTTCATTTCTACCTAAAAATCCAAGATTTTCAGTAGTGGTAGCTTTTATGTTTATTCTGTGTTTTTCTATGTTAAGAGTTTTGCTTAAAGCATCTTTCATTGCTTCTTTATAAGGCGATATTTTTGGTTCTTGGCAAATTATGGTTGCATCTATATTATTGATATGGATTGATTTTTTATTTATTAAATCAGCAATTATTTTTAACATTTCAAGAGAGTTAGCATCATGCCATTTTTTATCATTGTCAGGAAAGTGATCTCCTATATCGCCCTCTCCGATGGCTCCAAGTAAGGCATCTATTATAGCATGTATCAATACATCTCCATCTGAATGAGCTATTATTTCTTGATGAAATTCTATATCAACCCCTCCTAGACGAATTTTATTGTCAATTTTGTTGCTTTTTTGTAATTTATGCAAATCAAATCCAGTTCCACAGCAAGACTCGTATTTTTTTATTTGAGCAGTTGTTTGTTTGGATAGTGATTCTGCTAGATTTTTAGCTCTTTCATAATCTTCGGCAGTTGTGATTTTAAAATTATTTTGTGATCCAGGTACGATAGCAACCGGAATTCCAGCATATTCATTAATTGAAGAATCGTCAGTGAAAGATAGGCTTTGAAATGCTTTATGTGAATTTAAGATGTCTTCAAATATAAAGCCTTGCGGAGTTTGCGCTCTCCATAGATCTTGGCGTTCTAAAGTCCATTCAATTTGATCTTCTGATATTTTTTTAATTGTGTCCTCAATTGCAACCGCAGGTATAACGGCAGGATGGGTTTTTAATTTTTCAATAATGCCATTAATAATTTTTTTAGAAGTAAATGGACGTACCGCATCATGAATTAATACAATATCTGGCCTATGCTCCTTGTTAAGATGGGTCAATCCGTTAAGAATTGATTTTTGTCTTGTGTTACCACCGTAAACAGGATCTAAAATATCAATCCCTTTTATCGCTTCATTGTAAAGATCGATATCTTGTGGATTTATTATACATAAAATATCATCTATTTGAGGGTTATCAAGAAAATTAAGAATGGTATAGCGCAGAATCGAAATATCATTTATTTTTAAATATTGTTTGGGAATTCCTTCTCCATTTTTAAGTCTAGTTCCTCTTCCACAGGCTGGTATAAGAGCGATTATTTTTGGTTTTTTAGCTTTATTCATCTGAAAAATCCTCAATGTTAATTTTTGGTCCTAACTCGTCTAATAAATTATTGTGACAAGTTAAGATTACTATGCCATTTTCTTTAATCCGAGTTTTTATTAATCCCAGTAACTTTTGCTGACAATCTTTATCAAGATTAACCATTGGTTCATCAAGAATCCAGATTGTTGAAGGGCAAGCCAAAAGTTTAGCAAGCATTACTTTTTTTTGCCAACCAGCAGAAAGATTTTTAATTTTATAATTTTTTATCTTTTTAAGATCAAAAAAATTAAGAGCTGATAACAATGCAGGTTCGCTATCATATATCTGGGTAAAAAAATGAAGGTTTTGCAGAATGGTAAGATTTTGATTTAAAAAATTTTTATGACCAATAAATTGTAGGTCACCAGTAAAATCATCACGAAAATTATTAATATCTTCATTTCCCCATAATATTTTACCAGAACTTGCTTTGCAAATTCCAGCAATAATTTTAAGAAGAGTTGTTTTTCCAGATCCGTTTTTGCCTTTAATAATTAGAGCCGAAGAAGTGCTAATAGAGAATCCTAAATTTTTAAAAATGGTTTTATTATTTTTAATTAAGGTTAAATTATCTATTGTAAGCATTAAAAGTTATTATTAATGTAAAAGTAATATTTTTAAATTTATCTCTGTTTAAACTCTAACTCTAGAATTAATTGATCAAATGCTAATAAATTTGATAAAAAATTATAAATTATGAATGAGCTCAAATATTACAAAGATTTTACTACAAACAATCCACAAAATCTAGTAGTTTTTTTGCATGGATATGGATCTAATGGAGAAAATTTAATTAGCTTGTCTAACGATTTTAAATCTGCTATTTTGCAAGCAAATTTTATTTCGCCAAATGCTGTAGAAGATTGGGAAGGCGGTTTTCCAAATTGCTATCAATGGTTTTCGCTATATAACTATAATGGTAATGCAAAACCGTTTGACGAAGTTGCTAAAAATATAAAGCAATCAAATAAAAAATTAACAGATTTTATTGATGATCAATTAAATCAATTTAATTTAACTGAAGAAAATTTGATTTTAATTGGCTTTTCGCAAGGAGCTATGATGGCCATATATAACTCTTTAACAAGAAAGAAAAAAGTAAAAGCGGTTATTGCTTATTCTGGACGAGTTATTTTGCCGCAATTAGCGGGCGATCTTATATCTTCAAGGCCAGAAATATGTCTTATTCACGGCAGAAATGATTCAGTTGTGCCATTTTCTCATTTTATCGATGGTCAGAAAATATTAAAAGAAAATAATATATCTTTTAAAGCTCATGATATTGATAATCTTGATCATTCAATAAATTTGCTCGGTATCAAGTATGCCATACAATTTTTAAACAAATAAGATATGTTTTTATCAAAATATTTTTTACCAACTCTTAAAGATAATCCTATTGATGCTAAAATTACCTCTCATCAGTTGATGATTCGTGCGGGTATGATTCGTCAAACTGCTTCCGGTATATATAGCTGGCTACCGCTTGGTTTAAAGGTTTTGCAAAAAGTAGAAAATATTATTCGCAACGAGATGAACAAAATTGGCGCTTTAGAGATATTGATGCCAACAATTCAGCCTGCGGAATTATGGCAAGAATCTGGAAGATATAATGATTACGGCAAGGAAATGCTTCGTATAAAAGATCGTCATAATAGAGATTTATTATATGGACCAACTCATGAAGAAGTTGTTACTGATATTTTTCGCAAAAATATAAAATCTTACAAAGATTTACCAAAAAATCTTTATCAAATACATTGGAAATTTCGTGATGAAATTCGTCCAAGATTTGGTTTAATGCGTGGTCGTGAATTTCTTATGAAGGATTGCTATTCTTTTGATATAGATGCAAATCACGCTAAAAAGACTTATCAATTAATGTACGAAACTTATTTTAAAATATTTCGTAAATTGGGTCTTAATGCTATTGCCTTAAAAGCTGATACTGGCCCTATTGGAGGTGATTTATCTCATGAATTTCATATTTTAGCTGATACAGGTGAAAGCGCTATTTATTACGATAAAAAACTGGATAAAATCATGGAAAATGATAATTTTACATTAGATGACGTAAATAACATTTATGCCATGGCTGATGAATTACATGATGATAAAAAATGTCCAGTTTCTTTGCAGGACTTAGTTGTTAAAAGAGGAATTGAGGTGGGTCATATATTTAATTTTGGTGAAAAATATTCAAAATCTATGAATGCTAATTTGCTAGGTCCAGATGGTAAAGAATTTTATCCAAATATGGGTTCCTATGGAATTGGGGTATCTCGTATTGTTGCCGCTGCAATTGAGGCCAATCATGATGAAAAAGGTATAATATGGCCAAGAGAGATTACTCCTTTTGATGCTATAATTATCAATATTCGTCCAGGTGATGAAGATTGTGATAAATTATGCTTACAAATTCAAAAAAAATTATCAGAAAATGGTCAAGAGGTTATAATTGATGACACTAAAAATAACACTGGAGAAAAGTTTGCCAATGCTGATTTAATAGGAATATCAGAACAAATAATTGTTGGACCCAAATTATTTGCTCAAGGTAAATTTGAAATTATAAGTAGACGTAGCGGTAATAAATATGAAGAATCTATAAGTCAGATTTTTTGTTCTTAACAATATCAGCTAATTTAATATACCAAGTTATCATAGCCAAGGGCAGGGTGATTATATTAGCTAAAATAATAGCAAAATTCTCGATAAGAATTCCATAAATCAGCCAAAAACTTACTCCAGTTACAAAAAAACTATACATACCTATAGAAATACCATCGGTGTTTTTAGTTTTTATTGATAAAATAGCCTGCGGTAAAAAGCTTAAAGTTGTTAAAATTCCCGCTAAATATCCTATTATTTCTATCATTTTTTAGTTATTGTGGATCTATATCAATTCTAATTCTTATATTACTAGGGATAGTAATACTATTTATAATGTCTTTAATTAATTTTTGTAAATTAATTTTTTTATCAGATTTTATATTAACTAAAAATTGATAACGATTTTTGAGACGCGTTATAGAAGCAGGTGCTGGGCCAAATATTTCTATTTTATCATTAATTGGAAATTTGCGAATAATCATTTTAGCAAAACTCTTGGATTCAGATTCTTTAAAAGCGCTAATTTCAATTTTAGCCATTCGACTAAATGGTGGCAAATCGGTAATTTGACGATTATCTATTTCAAAATCATAAAATTCTTTTTTTTCATCATCTTTGATAAATTTAAAAATAAGATTGTTTGGATTATATGTTTGAATTATTATTTGTCCTTTGTCTTTTCTTCTTCCAGATCTTCCAATAACTTGTTGCAAAATTTGAAATGTTCTTTCTAAAGATCTTAATTCGGAAGAATATAACATTGAATCAATATCTATAATACCAACCAAAGCTAAATTGGGAAAATCATAACCTTTTGAAATCATTTGAGTTCCAATTATTATATCAATTTCATTATTTAATATTTTTTCTACTAGTTCATTTGCTTTGTCGAAATTTGTTATGGAGTCGCTTGTGGCAAGAGCTGTTTTAGCTTGTGGAAAAATTTCTTTTACTTCTTCTAATATTTTTTCAACTCCAACACCAAGAGAAATTAAAGAACTTTCTTCGTGACAAAATTTACAAATATCTTCTTTTGTTTCTTGATGTGAGCAATAATGACATATTAATTGATTTTTATTTTTATGCAAAACTAAATGCGAATCACAATTTAGGCATTGATATTTTTGGCCGCATTTCTTGCATATTGTAACAGGAGAATATCCACGACGATTAATAAATAGTAAGATTTGTTTTTTTTGTAACAACTTATCGGCAATTTCTTTTTTTAATGTTAAGCATATAAATTTTCCATTTTCTGGTTTTTCTTGTCTTAAATCAACTATCTTAATATCATTTTTGCTGCCAAAGCTTTTATTTAATATGAAATGTTGATATTTTTTATTTATAGCATTGACATAGCTTTCAATCGAAGGAGTCGCCGAAGCGAGAATAGTCGAAAATTTAGCAATATTTGCTAATAAAATGGCCATATCACGAGCATGAAATTTAAAAATATCTTCTTGTTTAAAAGATGGATCATGTTCTTCATCTATAACAATTAGTTTTAGTTGAAAAAAAGGAAGAAGTAGAGACGATCTGGCGCCAATTAAAACCCTTAATGATCCGCTATTAAGGCCATAAAATATTTCTCTTTTATTTTTAAGGGTAATTTTTGAATGCCAAATTGCAGCCTTAAAACCAATTTGCTTTTCAAAGCGACTCAATATTTGAGAAGTAAGAGCAATTTCTGGAAGCAAAATCAAGATTTGTGATGTTTTATCTTTTGCTAGAAATTTTGCGATTAAATCAAAATAAATTTCTGTTTTACCAGACCCTGTTACACCTTCGAGTAAAAAATTATTTTGAGAATTTTGTTGAATTTGATTCCAAATATCATCAGATATTTTTTGCTGTGCGGGTAGCAATTTTTTAAGATTAAGTTTTTTTTGATCAAAATCTTGTTCTAATGGATTAGTTGTTTTTTTGCTTTTATCAGAATTTAAAATTCCAATAAATGATTTTAATACAAGGCCTTTACTAGCTAGATTGTAATTTGCTAATTTATAAATAAAATCGATATATTCTTTTTTAAGAAAAATATCTTTTTTGATTTCTATAATTTCTTTAACTTTATCTTCTGCAAGATTGCTTGGTTTTTTAACATTTATTTTTACTACTAATCCCCATAATTTTCTTTTACCAAACTCAACTTTTACTACATTGCCAATATCAATATCATCTACATAACGATAAGTAAAAATATCATCAAGAGCTGTTGGTAATAATATTTCTACAAATTTGTAAAGCATTTATGAGGTTGATTTATAAAAGTTATTAAAATGCAATTATACCAATTCCCACCTAAAAAACATATATAAAACTAAACAATCTGACTTTATCTTTTTGGCTAAAAATTGCAAAAAGCCTTAAGTCCTATATGCATAGGACTTGCATTTTTTACAATTTTTATCTCAAAAAATATTTATTACCTTCACTTCCCCATTCTCTTTTTTGATCATCTATATTTTTTTGATATTCTGTTCTGTTAAACTTTTTACCAAATTTCTCTTTTAATTTTTCTGTAACAGATTTAGCTACTTTAATTCCTTCAAATTCATAATGTCTTTTTTGAATCTGTTTTCCATTCTCATCTAATATCTCTGGATGTAATGTAAGTTTTTTATCATTTTC
>JALQXY010000055.1 GCA_023262945.1 Rickettsiales bacterium
TAGATGATACAATTCCTCGAGATCTTATTATAGAAGATTTTTCTTCAAGAAAAAATGCTAAATCAGAGCCAAAATTAAATGAAATATTTTGTAATTCTTCTTTTGTTAAGTTTAATTTAAAAACTTTATTTAAAAAAATCATAAACATAGCCCCATTGCTAGATCCACCACCAAGTCCACCGCCAATTGGTATATTCTTAATAATCTTAACTTTAAGATTTTGATTTAATGCATATTTTTCTTGAAAGAAGTAAAATATTTGATTTATTATATTATTATTTTTATCAATTTTTGATTGATCATCTCCTGTAAATGTAACATCTATAGTTGGTTTATTGTTTTTTTTGAGAGATAATTTTATCAAAATTTCATCATGCAAATCAAGAAAGCATAAAATCGATTCAAGATCATGATAGTCATCATCTGTTTTGCCGATAATTTTGAGAAATAGGTTTATTTTAGCGGGTGATTTTATAATAAAATACTGACAAGATTCTACTGGCATATTTTTTTAAAAATCCAATTAAAAAAGAACTAGTATTATACCATTTTAACCTGAAAAAATTGTTAAAATTGAATAATTTATTTTCATCTTTTTGGCTAAAATAGCCATAAATCATTGCACCCTATAGAAATAGGGCTTATGATTTATAGCAATTTTATCTCAAAAATATTTTGTCATATTGTTCATTTTTAGATGGGAAATGTTATAAATAAAATATGTCAGGATCTGACGACTTAAATCATCCTTCTATTAGTATTTTGGGTGAAATTATTTTATTTGCTTAGGGTTATTGTGTAATTTGCATCATTTCTCTTGATAAGGAAGGTTAATTTGCCATCTTTTTTTTTGTTTTCGATAATATTCTTTAAATGCCAAATATCCTTAAACTTATCTTGATTAATTCCAATTATGATATCGCCATTTTGAACACCCTTAAGCTTTGCTTCCGATTTCTCATCTACATTGGTTATCAAGGCTCCCTTAATATCTTTTGCTATATTGAATTGCTCTTTGTGATTTTGCTTTAGGTCTATTGCTGACATTCCTAAGAAGTAATAATACTCATCATCAATTTGTTGATTTGATATTTTATTTATATCAAAAGTAGTAAAGTCTTGTGGCATTGCTGCAATTTCAACTTTAAATTTTTTAATAGAGCCTTGTCTTATTACCTCTAACTCTATTTTTGTACCAATTTCATATTGTGATATTATTTTAGGAAATGTTTTTATCTCTTCTATCTCTATATTATTTATTTTTGTGATGATATCAGACGGTATTAAGCCAGATTTTGCTGCAGGGCTATTGTCATCAATATCATTAATAAAGGCGCCTTTAGCATTATTTAGTTTCATAACCTGAACTATTTCTGGTGAAATATCTCTAATTGTAACACCTATCCACCCTCTAGTGACTTTGCCATTTTCTTTTAATTGCTTTATAACATTTTTAGCAATTTGTGATGGTATGGCAAAACCAAGCCCAATGCTATTTCCATTGGGAGATAATATTGCTGTAGTAATGCCGATAATTTTACCATCAAGATTGAACATCGGTCCGCCAGAATTGCCGTTATTTATAGCGGCATCTGTCTGAATATATTCTTGATCTTTGTTATTTTGTAATTCGCGACCTTTAGCAGAAATTATACCAGTTGAAACTGATTGCCCTAATCCATAAGGATTTCCTATTATTATAACATTATTTCCTATTTTTGCTTGATTGGAATCACCCATTATGGCTACTGGTAAATTTTCAGCATCGATTTTAATTAGAGCTAAATCAGTTTTACGATCAAATCCTACAATTTTTGCAGTAAATTTTTTTTTATTATTAAGAGTAACCTGAATATCATTGCTATTTTTTATAACATGATAACTTGTAATAATGTATCCATTACTATCTATTATAAAGCCTGACCCCGCTAATGATTCTTTGTTATCTATGTCATTTTCTAACTTATTAACTGTGATATTGACTACAGTCGGCAGTATTTCTTCAATTATTTCCGTGAGATTGTAATTTAATAATGATTTTGTAGTTTTTACATCAGTCTTTGCGTTATCTGAAATCTTATTTTCTTTGATTTTTGTTAACGAGTCTTCCAAAGCTTCTTTGTTAGCATTTGATGTATTGTGAATCAGTGTAATGATGATTAAGAAAAATGATATAATGCGAATCATGCAACTATTTTTTACCAAAATGTTTAAAAATTTCTGGTACCTGATATTTGCGCATTCCAGGTGTATCCACTATGCAGCGTTGCTCATGCCGCCACTCACGATTTTTTTTGAGAATCGTCTCTAGCCTGCCTCGCCGTAGCAAGACAAGACATCCAACGAAGACTTTTTTAATTTGAATAAATTTATCATGCATTTTTGAGCTCTCGAGTGCTCATACCGTGGAGCGCGCGCGCGCGCGCGATATTTTTGTGTCTTATTGTTGTCTTAAGAGAATGGTTTTACTTGTTTCTTAAGAAATCTGCG
>JALQXY010000059.1 GCA_023262945.1 Rickettsiales bacterium
CTTTTTATTAAAATAAAACCAACCATAATTAATATTATTTTTGCCATAATTTTATTTTATGGCTACTTTACAAAAAAACCCTTGATATCTTATTTGTTAGGAGATCAACTCAAAATGTCGGATAAAGGTTGGTTGATATTGTCTTTGCGATGGGCTTTATTTTTTGTTTTTTTGGCTTGTTTAAATGAGTTTATATGGCGTTTCTTTGATACTGACTTTTGGGTTAAATTTAAAGTTTTTGGCATGATGCCAATAACTCTAATTTTTACAATTTCTCAAATGCCTTTTATGATTAAAGAGATAAAAAAATATAGCGATAATTCAACATTAAAAAAATCAACAAAAGATTTTTAACGAATAAAAATTCATCAACTTATTTATTGATGGATTTGGTATAAATTAATCTTTAAATTAACTATAAAATTATGAAAAGAAAAATAATAAATCTAATATCTTTAGCAATAATAACAGTTGCAACCTCTTCTTGCATTATTGATATACCTTTCGTTCCTTTTATTTAAATCTTTTGAATTTAATTCATTTAAATATTAACTTTGGTATTATACCAAATCTTATCTTTAAATAAAATTATCTCAAAAAGATAAAGTCAGATTGTTTAGTTTTTATATATATTTTTTAGGTGGGAATTGGTATTATTTGCAGATAAAATTATTTTGCGTAGGTGTAATTTTTTTAATTGTAAAATGATATATTACATCATTATGACCTTGCTGTCTTAGATTGTGAAGTATTTTTGAGTCAGATTTATAAGCTTGTGGAATATTGATAATTTTAGAGCTTGAGATTGTCATATTTGTAGAAAATTCTTCAATAATTGGTAACGAATTATCGCCAAATATAAAAGATAAATTAGATTTTGGTTGCAATATTGAATTATTGATATTTTTGACTTCAAGCTCTATATCAACTTGATCATTGCAAGAGATAGTTTTTTTGTTATTTGATCTAAATTCATTAATAACTATTATTTTACCGTCTTCGTTATCAAGAGTTTTGCCATTATTGGACAATTCCTTTTTTCTGCTGAATTCTTTTGCAATTAAGACATTTTTAATAATTTCTTGTGTTTTTTCTTTGGCTTCATTGTAGTTCTTTTTGATATTTTCTTTCTCTAATTTGTGTCCAAGAGATTGCGGATTTTGCTTGTCATGAAATAATGCAAAATAAAGAATCAAAGAAATTCCAATTATTTTAAACCAAAAATTTTGCGTAATATCAAACATTTTTTAAAAAATTTTACCTTAAAAATATTTTGTCATATTGTTCATTTTTAGATGGGAATTGGTATAACCTCTCCATAACGTAAAAATATTAATTCATTATTAACTATTTTTACAAC
>JALQXY010000002.1 GCA_023262945.1 Rickettsiales bacterium
TGCAAAAAGCCTTAAGCCCTATAGGTATAGGACTTGCATTTTTTACAATTTTTATCTTAAAAAATATTTTGTTATAATTTTATTTAAAGATGGGATTTGATATTAGAGATTATTTTGATAACATCATTTTTTATTGTGTCGTCTTTTAGAGCAAAGGCAATATTGGCTTCGATATATCCTAACACGCTGCCACAATCAAATCTTTGTTGATTGATTTTTTTGAAGTAAAACTTATCACCATTAACACACATATCTTTCATAGCGTCTGTAAGCTGCACTTCTCCACCAGATCCTATCTTGCCTTTTGCAAGATATTCAAATATTTCAGGTTGCAATAGATATCTGCCAGTAATTGCCAAATTTGAAGGAGCGTCTTTTATGCTTGGCTTTTCTATCATATCGATCACAGTATCTTGATCGCCTGCTTTGATGATACCATATTTATTAACATCATTTTTATCAACTTCATCGACAGCGATATAATTGACCTTAGAATCTTTTTCTTCGTAATCTTTGATCATGTTAGCCAAGAAATTGCAGCCATTTTTGTCTTTTTTACCAATCATCATTTCATCAGCCAAAATAACAATAAAAGGCTCATCATTGGATATGAAATTGCGAGCGCATAAAATAGCATGACCAAGACCAAGAGGTTTTTGTTGCCTAACAAATGCTATTTGCCCTGCACTAGGTAGCCACTCTAAAACTTTTTTAAGATCTTGATCTTTGTTTGTTTGATCTAATCTAGATTCAAGCTCATAGGCGTGATCAAAATGATTATTAATGGCATTTTTATTGCGACCAGTAATAAAAATAAATTTTTCTATTCCAGCGTCGCGTGCCTCTTCATATGCGTATTGAATAATTGGTTTATTAGCAATAGGCAGCATCTCTTTAGGCATTGATTTAGTTGCCGGCAAAAACCTAGTTCCTAACCCACCAACTGGAAAGATAGCGGTTTTAATTCTTTTCTTCGCTGGTTTGATCATTAATGAGTTTTAATTTTCTATAAATTGTTGATCTACCTATGTCTAGTCTTTTGGCAACTTCTGATAAATTGCCATTATATATATCAACTAATCTTCTAATTATCTCTTCTTCGATGAATTCAATAGTTTTGCAATTTCCTTCATCATCAAAAATATCCACCAACTCACTATTAATATCTGAGCTTTTTTTAATCTCAGATTTAGCTTTGGTCATACTATTGCTTTCTTTGTTTAAAAGCTGTGGAAAATGCTCAGCTTCTAAAACACTACCATCACATAGCACCACGGATCTAAAAATTGCATTTCTAAGTTGAGTAACATTGTCTTCCCATTCATAGTTAAACAATAGATAAAAAGCGTCTTGACTAATGCTTTTTATTTTTTTGTTTTCATTGATAGAAAAGTTACGACAAAAATTTTCTGATAACAATTTTATATCATCTTCACCTCTTTCTTTAAGAGACGGAACTCTAATAGGAAATGATGATATTCTGTAAAACAGATCTTCTCTAAACTTTTTTTCAGTTACTAAAACAGATAGCTCTTTATCAGTGGAAGAGATTATTCTAACATTAGATTTAGCCGGATATTTACCCGAAACAGGCATAAATTCGCCATCTTGGATAAAGCGCAAAATTTTAGCCTGAAGTTCTGGCTTAAGAAAATCTATATCTTTAAAATATATGGTACCATTATTGGCTTCTCGCAATTTGCCGATATTTTTTGGAGTACCATCAGCTAAAATTCTATCACAGCCAAAAAGCTCTTCTTCGATATTAGATGATTTAAGCAATTCACATTCAACGGTAATAAAAGGTTTGCCCGATCTTGGACTTGAACCATGAATAGCACGAGCCAATAGCTCCTTACCAGAACCACTAGGCCCTTCTATTAAAATAGGAATTGATGAATTTGCTGCTTTTTTAGCTAAATTAATTGATGTTAATATAGAGTTGCTTTGGCCTATTATATCAGAAAAAGCAACCTGATCCCTTTCTTTTCTGGCTAAATGAGAAACTTGATATTTTAAATTCTTTTTTTCGATGGCATTATTAATTGAAGCAGTAACTCTGGCAAAAATATCTTTTTCACCTTTAACTATATAATCAATCGCACCATAATTTATAGCTGCCACTGCTAATGAAACATCTTTATTAGCTGTTAAAACAATAACTTGTAAATCACCTTTGATTGGCTCTATTTGTTTTAAAACGGTTAAACCATCAACATCTGGCATTGATAGATCAAGTAACATGACATCTACATCATGGGATGATATATCTTCGATTACTTTTTTATTCATAAAGAAATCAACAACCTCCATACCGCTGGCAATTGTTAAACAGTTGTGATCTAAATCACTTATAAATTTACCAAAGACTTTGCGCTGCGTTGGCTCGTCATCGACTATCAAGATTGTATTTTTTGACATAAATATAAAATTACTTGTGAATAGATCCTAAGAAGTTTTATTTATTTAAATTAACTTCTGTAGCATTAGATTTGGGTTAGTTATATATACTCTAATACCCAATTCCCACCTAAAAAACATATAAAAACTAAACAATCTGACCTTATCTTTTTGGCTAAAAATTGCAAAAAGCCTTAAGTCCTATAGGTATAGGACTTGCATTTTTTACAACTTTTATCTTAAAAAGTATTTTTTAGATAGGAATTGGTATAATAAAAAAACCTTGAGATGAATTTTAGGTTAACAGTTTTGAAGCATAGCTTTTAAAATT
>JALQXY010000004.1 GCA_023262945.1 Rickettsiales bacterium
AAATTGTAAAAAGCCTTAAGTCCTATAGGTATAGGACTTGCATTTTTTACAATTTTTATCTCAAAAAATATTTTGTCATATTGTTCATTTTTAGATGAGAATTGGTATTATTTATATATCAAGATTAACTACTTTTAAAGCATTATCTTGGATAAATTCACGTCTTGGCTCAACTACATTACCCATTAAAGTTGAGAAAGTTTCATCAGCCTCTTCAAAGTGATCAATTTTTACTTGTAATAAAGTTCTATTAGAAGGATCTAAGGTTGTTTCCCATAATTGCTCAGCATTCATTTCACCCAAACCTTTAAAACGCTGAACAGAAATACCTTTTTGTCCTAATTCAAATATAATTGAAGCTAATTCAGTTGGCTTATTTATTTTTATATTATCTTCACCTCTGATAATTTCGATATTAGTTAAAAAATTATCTTTGATTTGTTGAACAAGTTTTTTTATTGATAAGATTTCTGGATAATTAAAAAACTCTTTATTTACAACATAAGGAGTTTTGACACCTCTATACTCTTTTGTAATTTCAATATCTTTATTGTCTAAAATAATACAACTCCATTTATATTCTTGATCATAATTTTTATTAAAATTGTCATGTAGGTTTTGTAGTATTTTTTGCATACCTGATTCGCTTTCCAAGATATCTTTATCAAATGCACCAGATAATGCTACTATTTCAGAAACTTCCACTGGCATAATGCGAGAAATAGATTTTACAAGATTTGAAAATTGAATAACATTTTTAACAAAATTTAATAAATCTTCTCCAGCTATGTCACCTGCAGATGTTTTTAAAACAGAATTTTTTATAGAATTATTGATAATATAATCATTAAGGGCTTGTTCATTTTTTAGATAAACTTCACTAGATCCTTTTTTAACTTTATATAATGGTGGCTGAGCGATATATAAATAACCATTTTCAATTAATTGTGGCATATGACGAAAGAAAAATGTTAACAGCAATGTTCTTATGTGAGAACCGTCAACATCAGCGTCGGCCATAATAATTATTTTATGATAACGAATTTTATCAGGAGTAAAATCATTATCTCCAATGCCAGTTCCTAGGGCAGTGATAATAGTTCCAATTTCAACTGAAGAAAGCATTTTATCAAAACGAGCCCTTTCAACGTTAAGTATTTTACCACGAATTGGCAAGATAGCTTGATATTTTCTATCTCTTCCTGATTTGGCAGAACCGCCAGCAGAGTTACCCTCAACAATGAATATTTCACTTAAAGCGGGATCTTTTTCTTGGCAATCAGAAAGCTTGCCTGGTAAGTTAGAAACTTCTAAAGCTGATTTTCTTCTAGTTAACTCTCTGGCTTTTCTAGCTGCTTCACGAGCTTGTGCTGCCTCTAAAGATTTGCCAATGATATTTTTTGCTTCAGCTGGGTTTTCTTCAAACCATTGAGCTAATTTATCATTAACCCAAGACTCAACATATGCCCTCACCTCTGAAGAAACCAATTTATCTTTTGTTTGAGAAGAAAACTTAGGATCAGGAACTTTAACTGATAATACAGCTGTTAAACCCTCTCTAATATCATCACCAGTTAAGGTTATTTTCTCCTTTTTAAATAGTTTATTATCAGAAGCATAATTATTTATTGTTCTAGTAAGCGAAGAACGAAGACCAGCTAAATGAGTTCCGCCATCTCTTTGTCTGATATTATTTGTAAAGCATAAAACATTTTCATGATAGCTATCATTCCATTGCATAGAAACTTCCATACTAATACCACTATCTTTATCATCTTGAGCAAAAATTGTTATTGGCTGATGTACAGCTTTTTTGGTTCTATCAAGAAATTTTACATAAGCTTCAACGCCACCTTCGTAAAAAAGAGTAACTTCTTTTTCTTTGTCGATGCGTAAATCTTTTAAAACTATTTTAACTCCAGAATTTAAAAAAGATAATTCACGCAATCTTTGCTCTAGAATGCTAAAGCTAAATTCGGTAACATTAGAAAATGTTTCATGCGAAGGATGAAAAGAAACTTGAGTACCCTTCTCTCCTTCAGAATCACCAATGATAGCCAAAGGAGCCTTAGAAACACCATGTTCAAATCTTACAAAATGCTTCTTCCCATCGCGCCAAATAGTTAACTCAAGCCAGTCAGACAAAGCATTTACTACTGACACACCCACGCCATGCAAACCTCCGGAAACTTTATAAGAATTTTGATCAAACTTACCTCCAGCATGAAGCTGTGTCATAATAACTTCCGCCGCAGATATACCCTCTTCTTTATGAATATCGGTTGGAATACCTCGACCATTATCCCTAACGGTTATTGAATTATCCTGATTAATTATAACGGATATTTTATCGCAATATTTGGCCAAAGCCTCATCTATGGAATTATCAACAACCTCATAAACCATATGATGCAATCCGCTACCGTCATCGGTATCACCGATATACATTCCTGGTCTTTTTCTAACCGCCTCTAAACCTTTTAAAACCTTAATAGAATCAGCAGCGTAATCTTGTTGATTGGCTGAATTATCTTGCTTGCTATTTGAAACCATTTCTTTCATTTTTATTTTTAAAAAGTTTATTTAACTGCAATATTTTTATGAAGTCATCAATTAATTGCGATAAAATCTTATACCAAAGTTCGTATTTAAAGTGTTTAAAATAAGCGATTAAATCTTTATCTTTTTGGCTTAAAATTATTGTTGATTCAATGGATTAATTGATTATTAATCAATTAATCCGATCAAATCTCCTTTAAGTTATACGGATATACAGTTTCCATTTTTCTTAATTTTAATCTCAAAAATCTTTCGAATTTAATTCTTTTAAAAATAAACTTTGGTATTATAAAAATTTAATAGATTTTTGTGCAATTAAAATAGATTTAATTTATTTGGGTTAAATCAATATTAATGATATTTTTATAATTTTTTGATTCAATGATTAAGTTATATTGTATATCTTTAATATAACATAAAGCATTCTTCTTGTCCTCACAAAAATATATAAGACCTTGTAAAAGATATTTTTTATCAGATTTTAAAGGGGGTAACTTTATTTTGTTATTTTTAATATCATTCCAATTATAAGAATCAATAATCGTTGCGTCCTTAACGTCGTCCATAGATAATAAATTAATATAACTAGGAGCTAAGTCATTTATCTTCCAATTAGAATTAAGATTGATTGATAAGTCTATTTCTTTATCGGATTCAAGTTTGATATTTTTAATTATATCATCATCAAGAACAATTTTGGCAAGGCTATCTTTTTTTATTTTTTGTAATGGAATTATATTAAATAATTTTATATCATGATTAGCTCTATTAATAGAAATAATGCGATTATTATTTGAATCAGAAACATAAAAACGATCAGCAATACTAATGATTGAAGCTGGCTCGTCAAATTCTAAATTTTGAGAATTACTGTTAAATGGATGGTAATCACTTAGTCTACTATCATTAAAATCAAATCTTCTTATCATTTTATTAAAACTATCAACAATATAAATACCAGTATCATCAACTGTTAGTGAAGTTGGATTTTGCATTAATGCATTTACAGCAATACCATTTTTATAACCAAACTCATCAACCCCTTTGCCTAGTATAGTTGTAACCACACCGTCTTTATTGGCTTTGCGCAAAGATGAGGTTTTAGAATCAATAAAGTAAATCTCATTTTTGTAAGTATATAAATCTGAAGTTTGTGCCAACGAAGCATCAAAAGCTGATCCATCTTTTAAACCAAATTCTCCACTACCAGCAAAATTTCTTACCGTTTTATCTTTAAAGCTATAAGTTAAGATTTGATTAGTGCCAGAATTGGCAATTAAAAGGTTATTCTTATCAGGATAGAATTCTATATCAAGGGGATTATTTAATTTAACATTATCAACTGATATTATTTCTTTATTAATAATACCACCAATATTTCCAGATCCTATAAGAGTTTTCACATTCTTTTTGGCAAAATCGATTACTCTTATAGCATTATTTCCTGAATCAGCTACATATAATTTGTTAGAATAAAAAACTAAACCATTTGGATTGTTAAATAAAGCTTCATTAAAAGATCCATCACGATATCCAGCTCTTTGACCTCCTATTTTGTAGAGCAATTCACCAGCAATAGAAACAACAGAAATATTATTATTACCAACATCAGAGATAAAAAGAACTAACCTCGCTTTGTTATTAAAGTTAAATTTTTTAGCGTAAGCTAATCTGGAAGGAGATTGTAGAATTGTTTTAATGATATTATTTTTTTGTAAAGATAATGGTATTTCATTATTCTTAACTCTAAAGCGATATTTGATTGCTAAGTCATTAACTTTTTCTATTAATTCATCAATGTCAGAAGCTTTTTCATAACGCGCATTAATTTTACCAAGAGGGTCAATGATTAAATAAGTTGGTAATGATTTTATTGCGAAATTGTGATATAATTTTAGATTTGTGTCAGCTAAAACAGGAAAATCTATATTGTACCTAATTATTGCTTTCTTGATGGCTGATAAAGAATTTTCATGACTAAATTTTGCTGAATGAATTGCTAATATCAAAATATTATCGCCATGTTTTAAGCGTAAATCTTTTAATTTATTTATATTTTGAATACATGAAGCGCAAGAGTAATTCCAAAATTTAACTATTATTAAGCGATTTTTTAAATCAGATTTAGTTAAAGGATTGGAAAGATTTAACCAATTATCTTTTTCAAGATTGGTAATTTTATTGATATTAACATTGGTTCTTTTTGAAAAATCAGCAATATATGATGAAAAGGAAATTAAAGACCAGATTATCACTATTAGCGCCACAAAGAAAAGAATCAAAGATATATCCTTGTCACTTAGATTGATTTTTTTTACGGTAAATTTTGGCATTCTCTAAGAAAATATTGGCCAATTAATTATTATAAAGATTAAAAATACAAGATCTGTTGCGTTATCTAATTTTAAAAAATTTTTAAGAAAAACTTGATCAATTTTAACAACCTAAAAAGTTTTAAAATTATTAAAAATTAAGAAAATTTTTAACTTTGCTGAGTGCAGAACTTTTTTTTAATCCAAAAATTTTTTCAAAAACTCGGATAAAAAACGAATTTTGATATAAAAATATTAAAAAAGTTATAGTATTTTACTAAATGATTCATCGTTGCAAAAAAAATTATCTGCAACGACAAATCTAAATATTAGAAATTTGCAAAGAAATAATTAGAATATCTCGCCTCTTCTAACTCTTCTTCTTTTTGCAATATTTTCTTTCCTAACTCTTTTCTTTTTCTCGGAGGGCTTTTCATAAGCTTGTCTTCTTCTAGCTTCTTTAATTAGACCTTCTCTTTGTGCTTTTTTCCTAAGAGATCTAATCGCCATCTCAAGATTAGAACGACCATTCACAGCTATTTCCAATTTAAATACCCCCTTAAAATACAATAAATTTATAAAATTGACAATGATTACTAGTTATTTATCAGATAACTTTCTTTTATAGCGTCTGAGTTGAGTTTCAATTTTATCACAAGCTTCATTGAATGCTTTATAGATATCATGAGACTCGTAATCGGCTTTAATATCTTTGCCACCACTTACTCCATCATTAACTATTATATTACAATGAAAAGCAGCGCCTTCTTTTTTAAAATGAACATCGGCAGATATTGCGTTGTCAAAATATTTGGTAACATTTTTTGTTAGTAAATCTTCGACATGTTGATTAAGTGCCTGACTTTCATCGATATTTGCTGAAATTACTCTGACTTTCATAAATTAGTTAATAGAATTGTTTAATACATATTGCAAAATACCACCAGATTTGAAATATTCAACTTCACTTTGGGTATCTAACCTGCAAGTTAAATTAATTTTATGATTAGTGCCATCTTCTCTATTGATAACACATGTCACATCTTGTTTTGGCTTTATACTAGAATTAATATCTAATATATCAATAACTTCATTACCTTTAATTTTTAAAGTAGAAAGAGACTGACCTTCTTTAAAGCACAGAGGTAAGACGCCCATTCCAATCAAATTAGAACGATGTATTCTTTCAAAACTTTGCGCAATAACAGCTTTAATACCAAGTAATTTTGTACCTTTAGCAGCCCAATCACGAGATGATCCGGTGCCATATTCTTTACCAGCAAATATAACTAAAGGTATTGATAATTTTTTATAAGACATAGCAGCATCATAAAAATATGCTTCATTGCCATTTATATCCTTAGAATAACCGCCTTCTTTTTTACTTTCTAATAGTAAATTCTTAATTCTAATATTGGCAAAAGTACCTCTCATCATAACTTCATGATTACCTCGACGCGAACCGTAAGAATTAAAATCTGATTTATTAACAGACTTATCATTTAAATATTTTGCAGCAGCAGAATTAGTAGATATACTACCAGCTGGAGAAATATGATCAGTAGTAACAGAGTCACCAAGTAAAGCAATTATTCTAGCAGATTTAATATTCGTGATATTGTTATCTAAATTTTTGAAGAATTCTGGCAACCTTATATAGGTACTGCTCTGTTCCCATTTGTAAGTATCGGATTTAGTAACTTTGATCTTTTGCCAACTCTCATCTCCCATAAAAAGATTTGCATATTTTTTGGCAAAGATATCAGAAGTAACGCAGGATTCAATAATTTTTTTAATATCTGATGATTTTGGCCAGATATCTTTTAGAAAAACATCATTACCATTTTTATCTTTTGCTATTGATTGGTTAGCAACATTAATTTTTAAATTACCGGCCAAAGCATAAATCATAACCAAAGGCGGAGATGCAAGATAATTAGCTTTAACTAATTGGTGAATACGACCTTCAAAATTTCTATTACCAGATAGAACAGCTCCTACTATTAAATCATTGTCATTGATCTCTTTTTCAATTTTTGGCTCTAAAGGTCCAGAATTGCCAATACAAGTAGCACACCCAAAACCAACAATATTGAATCCTAATTGATCAAGATATTGCTGAAGACCTGATTTAGATAGATACTCACTAACAACCTGAGAACCTGGAGCAAGAGAGGTTTTGACATGCGGCTTTATTTTTAAGCCAAGTTCCACCGCCTTTTTAGCAATAAGGCCAGCAGCAATTAGAACAGAAGGATTGGACGTATTAGTGCAAGAAGTAATAGCAGCAATTACAATATCACCATTTTTTAATGACGAGTTAGTGTTATTTGATTTAGTTTTTTGACTCTGCTCAAGATCAATAAAAGAACTAGGAATTTGATCTATATCAGATCTATCTTGAGGTCTTTTAGGGCCTGATAAGCTTGGTTTAATTTTAGAAATATCAAGCTCAATAATTTTTGAGAAATTAGGAGTAAAATCGTAATCTTCAACAAAAGCACCCTGTGCTTTACTATATTCTTTAACGATATTGATTTGCTCTTCACTGCGATTTGTTAATCTAAGGTAATCTAAAGTTATTTCATCAAGTGGAAATATACCACAAGTTGCACCATATTCTGGAGCCATGTTAGAAATTGTAGCTCTATCAGCTAATGATAGATTTTTAAGTCCAGAACCGAAGAATTCGACAAATTTACCAACTACACCATGATTTCTTAAAATTTGTGTAATATTTAAAACTAAATCAGTTGCAGTTAGACCTTCTTGCAATTTGCCAACAAGTTTAAATCCTACAACTTCTGGAATAAGCATTGATATTGGCTGACCGAGCATTGCCGCTTCAGCCTCAATTCCACCAACACCCCAACCTAATACTCCTAAGGCATTAACCATTGTAGTATGACTATCTGTACCAACTACGGTATCAAAAAGAAGAAGATTATCTTGATTTACTTTGGAGCTAACAATGGTAGCTAATTTTTCAATATTAACTTGATGGCAAATGCCATTTCCAGGAGGAACAACATTAAGATTTTCAAAAGATTCTTGCGCCCATTTTAAGAATTTATAACGCTCTAAATTTCTACTATATTCTTGATCGATGTTTTTTTGCAAAGAATCTTTTGAACCATAATAATCAACCTGCAAAGAATGATCTATTACTAAATCAACTGGAACTAAAGGGTTGATTTTTTTAGGATCCTTTTTCATATTTACAACCGCATCACGCATTGCCGCTAAATCAACTACAGCAGGAACTCCAGTAAAATCTTGCATCAGAACCCTTGATGGTGCAAAGGAAATTTCGCATCTTTGCTGCGAATCTTTTGCTGAATCTATTAAAGAAATTAGATGATCTTTGGTAATTTCTTGATTATCTAAATTACGTGCCAAGTTTTCTAGTAAAATTTTAAGACTATATGGCAATCTATCTATATTACGACCAAGGCTTTGAGAAATTTTATTTAAATCATAATAATTGTATGATTTACCATTTATGTTAAGAATTGATTTTATCATGATATTTTATTTATATGAAAATCTTTAATTTTGGTTTTTAACAAAGAAATTTTCTAGGTTAAAATAAAAAAAAATTAAACAAAAAATATAAACTTAAAAATAGTATTACTTTTCTTAAATATTATAATCGGTATTATTTACTATCCAATTTGGATTGTTAGATTTAAGATCTTTTTTAAATGTCCAGATATCTTCAACTTGATTAATCTCATCTTTTGAGCCAACTATTATATCTCCTTGTGAATTGCTGATGTAGTTTATTTGTTGCGATATAAATTTTACAGCAATTAAGGCAAAATTATTGTCAATATTAGCTGACATTACACAGACTTCGTCAAATGAAATAATATTAGTGACAAGGCTTTTTCCTTGGGCTTTTCTTTTATCGTTAACATCTTTGAATCCTTGATAAATCTTATCGGAAAGTAGAAATTTTACTTTTTGCAACTCATCTGCAGCAAAGGCTCTTAAAATTGACTCAAATGCAGTTTTGGCACCTTCGATAAAAAACTGATTTGTAATTTGAAGCTTTTGCAATATATCTTTTAAAGCCTTTTTACTAGAATTATCAAGATTTTGTATTTCCGAATCAGTAAAAAGCTCTGCATTTTGACTGTTGAATTGACTATCTTTAGTGGTTTTATATCCAATAATCTTGTCAGGTGCTTGTGATTTAGGTTTTTGAGATGATTTTATATTGATAATTTTAGCTTCAATATCTCTTTTTTCTTCTTCATCTATCTTGCCAAGCTGCTTGTTTAGCTTAAAAAATAGATAAAAGGCTATTGCTGCAAAAATAATTATATCCACAAATAAAAGATTTATTGTTTAATTTGGTAAAAAAGTAAATGGGGCAAGCGACGGGTTTCGAACCCGCGACCTCTAGAACCACAACCTAGCGCTCTAACCAGCTGAGCTACACCTGCCACAAAAAAGATTAAATGACAATTTTAAATTACTTTTAATTAAAGATTACTTATTAAATAGCAAAAAAGTCAATCCCAATTTCATTAAAAATCTTAGTAAAATCAGGAAAGCTAGTTTTGATCATACTATAATCATCTATTTCTAATCCTGATTCCATTGTTAATCCCATTACTAAAAAAGACATAGCAATTCTATGATCCATTGCTGTTTTAATTTGAGGCTGTTTTTTGTGATTCTGAGTTTGTCCTTTTATTTCGATAAAATCATCACCTACAGATAATTCAACGCCACATAGAGATAGATTGTTAGCAATCATAGCTAGGCGATCACTTTCCTTAACACGCAATTCAGCTAGTCCATTCATTCTAGTAACCCCAACTGCATTAGCAGCCGCAACGGCTAAAATAGGGTATTCATCAATCATACTTGCAGCTCTTGCAGCGGGAACGTTAACTGCTCTTAAATTGCTGCTTTTTACTCTTATATCAGCAACCTCTTCGCCGCAAATTTGCCTTTTATTGAATAACTCAATATCAGCGCCCATTTCTAATAATGTTTCAATAATACCAAATCTTAAAGGATTTATACCGATATTTGGCAAAGTGATGTCTGAGTCTTTAACTAAAGTAGCCGCTACAATAAAAAAAGATGCCGAAGAAATATCTGATATTACATCAATATCTTTGGCAGCAAATTCATTAAATCCTCTGCATTCAATTATAGTTCCGTCTTTTTCATTTTTTTGCTTTAAATCAAGACCCAAGTAACGCATCATAATCTCGCTATGATCACGACATTTTTTTGGCTCGTAAATCGTTGTGGTGCCCCTTGTTGCTAAAGCAGCTAATAATATACAACTTTTAATTTGAGCTGAAGGAGTTTTCATCTCATATTCGATTGGAATAGATTCATCGGTTCCAATAATAGCAAATGGCATTAATTTATCTTGTCTTGCAACTATTTGAGCGCCAAACCTCTTTATTGGATCAAATATTCTAGACATTGGGCGCGCTCTAAGTGATGAATCTCCAGTAAAAAAAGTGGTAAAATCATATGGAGCTACTAGTCCAGCAAGTAATCTTGCGGCAGTTCCAGAATTACCCATATCTAAGATATCGCAAGGCTCCATCAAGCCAACAATACCAGAACCATTGACTAGCCAATGATCGTCATTTCTAACGATATCAACGCCCATCAATTCAAGAGCGTGAGCTGTATTTAGCACATCTTCACCTTTTAATAAACCGGTAATTTTAGTTTGACCATTTGCTAAAGCAGCAAAAATTAAAGAACGGTGAGAAACTGATTTGTCTCCAGGGATTTTTATTTCTCCCTTTAGGGCGATATCAAGTTTTCTTGATTTTAATGGCTTTGGATTATCTATAATTAAAGACATTAGTTAATAAGGCATAAAATTGGCTATAGTATCAAGCACCGGTTTTATAAAAAATATTAGAAGAATGTTAAATAAAGCAGTAATCATAATAATAATTTTTGAATTAAAGTTTTTGTCAAGAATAATAGTATCACTTACTTCATCAAAATACATTATTTTAACTATTCTTAGATAATAATAAGCAGAAATGACACTGAACAATATAGCAATGATTGCTATATATAAAAAACCACCATAAATAGCGGCTGATAATACATAAAATTTAGAAAAAAAGCCCGCTAATGGAGGAATTCCAGCGCTAGAAAACATCAAAACTGATAAAGCAAAAGCCATTTTAGGATTTTTTGAAGCTAAACCAGAAAGAGATTTTATGTTATATATTTCATCTGACTTACTATCATTCTCATGATTATATTCCTTTTTATCTTTACTAATGATAATATTAAGAAAACCAAAAGTACCTATTGATATTATGGTATAAATAATAGTATAAAATATTGCGTTAGAGAAGCCATATTTTGAAAATATCGCTAATGACAGTAAAATAAAACCAACATGTCCAATTGAGCTATAAGCAAGGAGACGCTTTAAGTTATTTTGAAAAATTGCACCAAAACTACCAACCAAAAAAGAAAGTAAAGATATAACAATAAATATTTTACTAATTCCAGTCCACATAAAATTAAAATTTATCAATATATTGATAAACGCTATAATTATGGTAAATTTAGTTACAGTAGCAAAGAATGTGGTAACAATCGAAGCACTACCCTCATAAACATCTGGTGACCACATATGAAAAGGTGCGGCAGCAATCTTGAAGAACATTGCCGTTGCAACTAATACAAAACCAACTACTACCCCTATTGGTATTTTTTTTATAATTTCTACATCCGAAGAATTGTAAAGATTGGCAATAGCGGTAAAATTAGTGGTACCACTATAACCATAAATTAACGATATTCCAAATAGCAATATAGCAGAAGCCAAGCTACCTAATACAAAATATTTTACACCAGCTTCAGCTGATTTATAGGATTTTCGATTTATAGCAGCTAAAACATATAATGATAACGCCTGCAACTCTAAAGCTAAATAAAATAACAAGAAATCATTAGCTGAAATCATTAACATACCACCAATTGTGGCTAAAAAAATTAACGCCATAAATTCAGCGCTTATTTTTGATTCGATAATAACAAAGTTAACTGCAAATAATAAGACGGCCGTTAATATAAGAATTATAAATGATTTTATATAAGAAGTGAAAAAATTAACTTTAATCATTTCGTTAAAGGCTGTGGTCTCTAAGGTAAAGTTTTGACTAATTGCTAAAAGAGCCAATGTGCATATTAATAAAGACACAAGATGGTTGACATAATTAATATTAGAAAATTTTTTACGAAGAAACACATCAATCATTAAAAATAAAGAGGCGCCGCCAAATAAATATATTTCTGGTAATAAAAGTTGCAAATTCATCTATTTAATAAGGTAAATTTTTGTTATTGATTCCACTGGAATGGCAAAAAAATCGAGTAAAATATTTGGCGCAATACCAAATATAATTACTAAAATTGCCATAATAGACAGAGTAGTAAATTCTGATTTATTTAGGTCTACAAATTGTGTTATTTTTTGATTAGTGATTTCACTAAACCATACTCTTTTGTAAAGCCACAACATATAACAAGCTCCTAACACAACACCAGTTGCTGCTAGTATAGCGGTTATTTTACTTGATTGAAAAGATCCAATTATAACTAAAAATTCACCAATAAAACCACTTGTTCCAGGTAAACCAACGGATGCCATGGTGAATATCATTGCTAATAAAGCAAAATTAGGCATTTTATCGGCTATTCCACCCATTTCTTTTATTTTTTTAGTCTTTAGGCGATCATATATTACACCAACACATATGAATAGAGCGGCGGATACTAATCCATGACTTAGCATTTGCATTATTGCTCCATCAAGAGATTGACGATTAAAACTAAATATCCCAATAGTTACAAAGCCCATATGAGCAACTGAAGAATAGGCAATCATTTTCTTTATATCGTCTTGCATTAGGGCAACAAAGGAAGCATAGATAATAGCAATAACGCTTAAGGTAAAAATTAAAGGAGCAAAATAAACAGAGGCCTCGGGGAAAAATGGCAAAGAAAATCTGATAAATCCATACGCACCTAATTTAATTAAAACTCCAGCCAAAATAACCGAGCCCGCAGTTGGGGCTTGCACATGAGCATCTGGTAGCCAGCTATGCATTGGAAACATAGGAACTTTAACAGCAAAAGATGCAAAAAAAGCCAACCATAGCCATTTTTGATAAGATAAAGACAAATATTGAGGTAAAATATAAGATAATTTATTAATATCGGTAGTCCCTGTATATAAATATAAACAAATTATAGCAATTAAAAATAATAAGGATCCTAATATGGTATATAAAAAGAATTTATAAGAAGCATAGACTCTATTTTCTCCACCCCATATACCTATAACCAAAAACATCGGTATTAAAGATGCTTCAAAAAATATATAGAAAAATAATAAATCCAAAGAACAGAAAGCACCGATGACGCAGCCTTCAATTAATAAAAAACAAACCGCAAATTCTTTGAATCTAAAACTAATAGATTTACGACTAATAATTAAACATATTGGAGTAAGAAAGGAAGTTAAAACAATCATTAACAAAGATATTCCATCAATACCAACAAAGTATTTTATATCATGATATGAAATAAAGTTTTGAACTTCAAGAAATTGAAAACCATTTACAGATTTATCAAACGATTGCAGCAAAAATAAAGAACAAATAAAAACTAATATTGAAGAAATAAGAGAAAAGTAATAACACAAAGAAATTCTCTTAGAATCAATAAAAAGCATTAAGATTCCTGTGATAATTGGCAAGAAAATTAAGCAAGATAATATTGGTGGATTATCTAATAAATTCATTATCGGTAATAATTTATGAATATAAAATACTATCTTTCAAAGTTAAATACAGCAAGATTTGATAAGTTTTGTAACAAAATCTTGATAACTATGAATATATTGTGTAAATAGCTTCTTTTAAATAAAGAACTTAATTTAGTCTCATTAATCAAGTAAAAAATAAAAAATCAATGTCACTTTTTACTAATGATAAAATTTATAATCAACTTTCAATTAACCAAATTATTAAATTGATTTTATCAGATTTCAAAAATATTAGCCTAATTGCACTCTTTAAAGAATAATTATACCAATTAAAAAATTCATGTTTATATTCATTTATTTCATTTTGATCATATACATTATTTATTATGGTATATCCATTTTCTTTTAATTCTTTAATATTATTTTCTATATTTATACTCATAGTTGATTTAAAAATAATATATTATTATTTTTATATAAAAATAATAATTTATTTTTATTTATTAAAAATGAAACTAATATATTTACTTTTTTCTCTTGTAAATGGTTATAATCTTAATATTCCAGTTAATGTATATAAATCAAACTATAATTCTCAAATAATTAAAGTTTATGAACCGAAAAATTTAGAAAAAAAAAATATGAATGCATTAATTTTTTACACTGGAGCAAATTCGTTAATACCAGGTGATATATACAGTAATTTTATTAGAACTTTAAATAATTATAACTTTTCTGTTAGTGTTGTTACTAATAATAATGATGCTACAAGTGAATTTTTGTATGATGTAAGAGACGAATATAAAGAAATTATTCCATTAACACATTCTTCTGGTTATGTAAATGCAATTCAAACTATTCAAAAACAAAAAAATATAAAAAAAGCTATATTTCTTGATCCAGTAGATAATAGTGTTTTATTTGACAATAATTTTTTTAATAATAATGATAAAACCAGTATTAAATATTTAGAATCAATATTAATTTTAAATGCTGAAAAATCATATGAAGGTTCAATTTTTCCAAAGTTAAAGATGCCATTTATTCCTGCATTTGCATTAAATATAAAAAATTTAAAAAAAAATAATCCTGATTTGGAAGTAGAAAAGTTAGATGCAAAAAACTATGGACATAGTGATGTTTTAGATACTTTATGGAGTGATTTAATGCATGTTACTTTAAGTAAAGGAAATGATAATAGGGATCAAGAAGTTTTAAATGAATATTTAAATTGGTTGGCAGAAGAAATTACAAATTTTATTCATAAAAATGAAGAAAATAATGTTGAAGAAATTAATAATAGTATAATGTTATATGATAATGTGGGTGTATTAACTTCAGATAATGAAGATTAAATTTATATTTAAAAAAAATTGATTTATATATTTTACAAAATTAATATATATTAAAATTACTATATATATTAATTATGCCACAAAAAAGGAAAATTGTTTCCAATAATATATCAACTAAGAATCAAAAAACTGTTGTAAAATCACCACAGCTGTAATGAACACCCTTCCTATTTTCAGGATTGTGTCGTTCGAAAACACTTTCTCTTTGTTGGTCACAAATATTAACA
>JALQXY010000046.1 GCA_023262945.1 Rickettsiales bacterium
CTTAAACAATCTGACCTTATCTTTTTGGCTAAAAATTGCAAAAAGCCTTAAGTCCTATAGGTATAGGACTTGCATTTTTTACAACTTTTATCTTAAAAAATATTTTGTTATATTGTTCATTTTTAGATGGGAATTGGTATAACATCTATTTAGGTCTCCAAAAAGCATTCATATAGTGATATAGCAACTTTGCTTTTGCTAGACTTAGAAATCTTATTTCGGTAATAGAAATCTTTAGAAAATAAATGATTTACATTAGCGCATTTATCTTGATATTCTTTTAGCATATTATTATCGGTAATAAATAATAGTATTTTATTATAATAATATTCTTTAACCCATGGACTTCTAATATTATCAAAATCTAAACTAACACTAGGATTCATATCCAGGCGATATGCCACACTTCCAGCAATCCAAACATTTCCAGCAAAAATTTTATATTGTTCATATTGCGGTATTTTTTGTACTTCTTGTGCAATTTCTTGACTTGGAAAGTTTACCCTTGTTTTTAATTTAAGATAAGGTTTTGCAGAGTAAGCGCATAAAGCAATAATATTAAATATCAAAACAATCTTAAAATAGGATCGAAGATTAATAGGCTTTTTATATAAAATGCTAAATCTTATCTTTGGTATTGCATATTTAAATTTGTTTAAAATATCTGATTTATTAATGACAATTAACCAAAACGGTACTAAATATAAATTAGTACTGCTCCACATGCTATGAACATAATTTCCTGTAATCACAGAATATAAAGCGACTAAGCATATATGTCCGATCGATAATATATTAATCAATATATAAGTAGCTCTATCAATTTTTATGTCGATTGATTTTCTTATGGATGATGCTAATACAAAAATAACAATACATGGTATTAAGTTTTGTATTAAAAATATAAATGGATTAATGATGTGAGGCATTACACCATCTAAGCCTTCTGATCTATTAAATGCATATCTGATTGTTAAAAAGTCATTTTTTATAAGCCATAAAATATTTGGCGTTACAACGATGCAGAACAGCAAAAAAGCTATATATAATTTATAATCTTTAAATATTTTTAGCCTAAAATGCCAAATTAAGCACAATATATGAGAGGCAAAAAAGAATATTGAATAATACTTACCAAGAAAACAAAGTCCCAACACAATACCATACAATATTGCAATATATAATTTTTGGCGTTGTATATATTTAATCAACAACAAGCATGATAAAGGTAAAAGACCTAATAATATAACATTAGCATTAAATTCAGGAGTGGTGTAGTTATAAAAATATATCAATCCAAGCGAAAGCGCAGAATATGAAGCAAGATCATGCCTTTTGGGAAAGATAGTAAGAACGATATTATAGACTGACAAAATAGCCATTACTACGCATAGCTGACTAACCAAATAAACACCTATGATATTTTTGCCACACAAAACATAAAAAATATAAGAAAGCCATGCAAATAAAGGAGGGTGTTTCCAATATCCAGCCTCAAATTCCTTACCCCAGTAAAGATTTTCGATAACATCTAGATGCGGATTCTGATTAGCGATATACGGTATTAAAGTCCACAATATTAAATGAAAAATACATAATATGCTGACATATTTAGATTGATAAAAATAATTTTTAATCATAAGGTTAATATTTTTATTTTAGATATCATCTAAACACTGCTAGCCAAAATAATAAAACAAACAAAATAATTAGCCAACATTGCTCAATATAAAATCAAATATAAATATCTCAAAAGTAAATGCTTATTTTTTTAAAACTTATCTTAGCGGTTATATTGGGCTCAATTGGACAATTATGCTTTAAGCTTGGATCGGCATCATTTAAAGGTAGTTTTCTAGATCACATTATGCTATTTATGACAAATAAATTTTTAATTTCTGGATTAACTTTATATGGATTATCGACACTAATATATGTCACAACCCTTCAAAAAATTGATCTTTCAATTGCTTATCCAGTAATATCTCTTAGTTATGTTTTGGTATTAATTTTATCTTATTTTATTCTGGGAGAAAATTTGTCTTTATATAAAATTATTGGCAGCTTTATGATAATAGGAGGCGTTGCAGTTTTATGGATCAAATAAAAAAACTATCAATAGTTGTTTCTATTTACAACGAAGAAGAAAATATCACGATATTATATGATGATTTATATAAAAAATTAAACAGCATCAAAGATCAAATTAATCATGAGTTAATTTTTGTAAATGATGGAAGTAAAGATAAAAGTTTAAAAGCTCTTCAAAATCTACAAAAAAGAAACGATAAAATTAAAATCATTAATTTTACAAGGAATTTTGGCCACGAAACCGCAATGACTGCAGGTATGGAATGTTCCAATGGTGATGCAGTTTTATTTATGGATGGAGATGGGCAAAATCCTCCAGAAATAGCCATAAAAATGATACAAAAATGGCAAGAAGGATATGACATAGTGTTATCAAAAAGAAAAAACTATAATCGAGGTATTTTTAAGGATTTTTTAGCTAAAATCTTTTATAAAACATTAAATTTCCTTTCTGATGTTAAATTTGATCCAAATTATCCAGATTTTAGACTAATCTCTAGAAAATACATAGATAGAATCAAGCAAATTGGAGAATCGGAAAGAATGTTTCGCGGTATTCTAAATTGGATAGGTATTACAAATTACACAACTTTAGAATTTGATGTACCAGAAAGAATTTATGGTCAAAGCAAATATAATATTTTTAAATATTTTAATCTCGGAATTAATGGAATTTTACAATTCTCAATTAAACCTCTTAGAATTTTTACATTATTTGCCATTTTAGCCTGTGCAATTAGCCTTTCATACGCTTTTTATGTTTTTGTTGATCATTTTGTAAATGATCATCCGCCCAGTGGCTTTGCTACAATCATCATCATAATGATCACTCTTTTTTCCATTCAAACTCTTATCATTTCCCTTATTGGAGAATATATAGGAAGAATTCACATGGAAGTTAAAAAAAGACCGCTTTATTTTGCAGATATAATTGAGAAAAAGTGAAAGTAATTAAATTTATTAAACAAAAAAAAGCAATTATTGTTGCTGATGACTTTACTATGAGCGAAGGAGTTGATGAGTCAATTTCTAAACTATTAGAACAAAATAGAATACATTACACAAGTACTCTTGTAACAAGCGATAGATTTAAAAATCTTATTAGTAACGCAAAACAAATAAATAACATCAAATCAAAAATTGGCTTACATTTAGATTTTACTTTTGGCAAGGCTGTTTCAATAAAAGAAAAAAGCTTAATTACTGATGACAATGGATATTTTAATAAAGGGTTTATACATATTTTATATTTATCAATCATCAAATCAAAACAATTGCAATCATTAGTAGCGCAAGAAATAAAGTCTCAAATAGAATTGCTGCAACAAATAATTTCTACCCCAACCCATATTGACGGGCATCAACATATTCATATGATTCCACTAATATGGAAGACTCTTGATAAAATTAATCAACAATATAAAATACCGAGAATTAGATTTATCAATGAATCAATTTTTAGATGGCAAATATTAAATATTTTTAACATCAAAAATACTGCAAAACTTATATTATTGAAAATTTTAGGTTTTTTCTGCAAAAATAAATGTGATTTATACTTCGTTAGTATTCTTAACACCTGCAAAATATCTAACAAAATAATTAGTACCTATAAAGTACCCAAAAAATATAAAAAAATTGAAATCATGATACATCCAGGAGATAGTAAGATTGATCGAAACAATCAATCAAAAGAAAGGATTCATCTTACATCAAAACTAAGAGATAAAGAAACAAGATCTATAAATATTATTTAATACCAAATCCCATCTTTAAATAAAATTGTAAAAAATGCAAGTCCTATACCTATAGGACTTAAGGCTTTTTGCAATTTTTAGCCAAAAAGATAAAGTCAGATTGTTTAGTTTTTATATATGTTTTTTTAGGTGGGAATTGTTTCTCTAATCACCCTCAAAAAGTCAAGAATTTTCTTTAACTTTTCAAGCAACAAATTAGTAATTCAAAATAATTATTCTAACTTAACACCATG
>JALQXY010000062.1 GCA_023262945.1 Rickettsiales bacterium
GATATCACTTCATTGAAAAATAATAAAAAGGTGAGTTTTTGTACAAATCTCAATTTTTATCTCAAAAATATTTTGTTATAATTTTATTTAAAGATGGGAATTGGTATAACTGTAGAAAATTAAAAAAATATTATTAAAAACTAATTTTATACTTGTTTTTTTAATTTAGTTTTTAATTATGAGACACTGCTTTGCTAAATTTGCCCTTATGCTTATTTATATTGTCAAATTCAATTTATAAAATAAAAGCAAAACAAGGCATATTAAATAATATTTACATAATTAATAATCTTAATTATCTCACTATATCTTACTTGTTTATTATTTAATCATTATAAATTTAATCATTAAAATCATGAATCTAATCTCCAAAAACCTTGCTAAAATAGCCCTTTTATCATTTTTAGCCATTGCTATCATGCCCACTTTAATTAATGGCTTTTCTTCTTCAGCTTTAGCAGACAAAACCGGTTGCTCTGGTGTCACACAAGGTCGTTGCGATGCTCAAGATGATCTTACAGGTAACTGTGGAGGAACCCCTCCAAATTGCGTATGGATGCCCAAGCCAGAATCAGAAGGCAATGCCTTTGAGGCCACTATTTGCAACTTATTATCTTTAATCACTGGCACTGGTGGTAAAGCCTTTGCTGCTTTTGCTATTATATCAGTTGGTATTGGTTTTTTCACTGGTAAGGTTTCTTGGGGTTTGATGATTGGTGTTGCTGCTGGTATTGCTGCTATATTTGGTGCGCCAAGTGTGGTTGCGGCTATCGCTGGCGGTGACGCTGTTAATCCTGAAAGTTGTAAAAAAGCTGTTGCTGTTTAAATATAGCATTTTATTATAATATTTATTTTGTAATTTTAGGGAGGTTTTTTAGCCTCCCTTTTTAATTTTATACGCGATGTCTAATAAATGTGACTTATTAAATGTTGGAGTTGCCACTGGCAATAAAGTTTCTCACTCTAACAGAAAAACTAGAAGAAGATTTCTTCCTAACTTAAAAACTATCTCATTAAAAAGTGAGGTTCTTGGTGTTTCTGTTAAACTAAAAATTGCTTCATCAACCTTGCGCACTATAAATAAATATGGTGATGTTGATCGTTTCTTAGTTAATTATCGCTTTGCTAAACTTTCTTCATTAGCACAAAAACTAAGAAAAAAAATTAAAAACAAACTAACAAAACAAAACCGCCTTGATGAAATCAAGATTAGCAAAGTTAAAGCAGTTAAAAGCTAATATCGCAATTTAATTAATTTAACTTTGATATTATTCAACGGCAATTCAGAGCTATATTGGTATTAGATATTAAAAATATCTTGCAATGAAATGATAAAAATAAAGATTTTTTATAAAGAGACCCTTTGCAAATCAACCAATTTAAAACCTACGTAGCTTTGGCTTTCGAGTAATGCCAATTCCCACCTAAAAAA
>JALQXY010000070.1 GCA_023262945.1 Rickettsiales bacterium
GTCTAGATTTAATTTTTGCTTTGCTGAAACTTCTATAAAAATCGAGTCTCCCCCCATATCTTCTGAAATTATACCATGACTCAACAATTCATTTTTTACTCTAGAAGAATCAGCGCCAGGTTTATCTATTTTGTTAACAGCAACGATAATTGGTACATTAGCAGCTTTAGCATGATGAATAGCTTCAATTGTTTGTTCTTTTACTCCATCATCGGCAGCAACTACAAGAACCACTATATCAGTAACATTTGCTCCTCTTGATCTCATTTCAGTAAATGCTTGATGTCCAGGTGTGTCAAGAAAAGTTATATATTGATTGCTTTTAGTTTGGATACGAGAAGCTCCAATATGTTGCGTTATTCCTCCATGCTCACCAGAAACTATATCGGTTTTTCTTAAAGCATCAAGTAGAGACGTTTTTCCGTGATCAACATGCCCCATGATTGTTACTACTGGCGCCCTTGGTTTTAATTCAAATTGACTTACATCTTCTTGTAATACATTTTCTACGTCGGAATGAGAAACGTGATTAACATTGTGACCAAATTCAGAGATTATTATTTCAGCGGTTTCTGAATCAATTGACTGGTTGCTGGTAACAACCATGCCCATAGAAAATAATTTTTTTACCACATCTCCAGATTTTTCTGACATGCGATCAGCAAGATCAGATACCGTAATTAGCTCTGGTAGATCAACGGTTTTAGTAACTTTCTTATATTCTTTATTTTGATCTTCTGTTTTTATTTTATTTTTTTTGCGATATCTAAAATTATCTTCATCAGAATCTATTATATAGGTTAATTTTCTTTTATTTAACCTTTCATTTTTAAGTAAGTTCTTTTTGTTATTTTTATTTTCATTTTCATCAAATTCTTTCTCAAACTTATCTTTTTTTTGTTTTTTAAAAGCCTTTTCCTTTTCGATTTTTTCCTGTTCTAATTTTATTTCTTCTAATTTACGATTTTTTTCTTTTTGTTCTTCTTGAGAAACTTTTAAACTTTCTTTTATTTTGTTCCTAATGTCAAAGCTATCAATAACATAATCTGCTTCTATTACTTCTTCTACCTTTTCAGCTGTTATTTCTTTTGATGATTCTTGATCTATATTTTCTATTTGTTCTTGTTGTAATATTTTGGTATCTTTTTTATCTTCTTCAATTTTATCATGAATTCTTTGTTTTAAATTGAATTCTTTACTATCAAGGCTATCTACTTGATCTTGATTAATTGCTGCAAATCTCTTTCTAATTTCATCATTTTTATTAGACTCGTTAACGGAGGAAGAGTTATTTTTGCGACCCTTTATAGTAACTTCAATTCCTCTATTATCTATCTTAGAATTATTACTTTTACGATTTAAAGTTAAGGTAGATTTAACTGAAGTTGAGAGTTTTAGAGTTAGCTTTGAGCGATTATTTGTATTTTTATCTGACATAGTTATTTACTCTTCTTTCTCCGAATTTTAGGAATTTAAAATGTTATTATTTCGGCCTTAAAAATAACTAAAGCGATTTTAAGAGCTAAAATAATTTATATATATATTAACCTAATCGGTTAATGAAAATCAATAATGTTTTATCTAAATAACAGTACAGAAGTAATATTTTTAAATTGTACTTACAACGGATAATTTATCAAAATATTTTTTAAGATAAAATATATTATAAATCACAGACCCCTATTTCTTCTATATTGGTACAATGATTTACGGCTATTTTAGCCAGAAAAATGAAGATAAATTATTCAGTTTTTAAAAAACAATGCTTTTCAGTTTAAAATGGTATTACTCAAGTTCTTTAGCCTGTTTATTTCTAGAATCTTTATTTATTGGGTTTTCTTGGCCATTATTTTCGTCAATTATTGACTTTTTATTGTTGTTATATTCTTCAGCCCGTCTCTTAATTTCTTGTGCAATTTCATTATCAAAGCCTTCAATTGATGATATTTCATTTATTTCAGCTTTAGCAATTTCTTGAGTAGAAGTAAATCCCTCAGATGCTAGAAGATTTGCAATTATTTCTTCAACATCAAGAGCTTCAACAAATAATTGCGAAACTTCTTTAAATTCTGTCGATCTTCTTTTTGACTCTTGTTCATCAGTCATGATATCAATTTTGTAATCAACTAATTTAGAAGCTAATTTTACATTTTGTCCAGATCTTCCTATGGCAAGGCTCAATTGATCTTCGCTAACAATAATTTCAATTAATTTATTTTCTTCATCAACTACAACTTTGCTAACTTTAGCTGGTGTCATAGCATTTACTATTAATTCAGCAATATTCGGAGACCATCTGATGATGTCAATTTTCTCACCCCTTAATTCATTGCTAACTGATTGAACTCTGCTTCCTCTTATACCTATAAAAGATCCTATGATATCAATATCATCACGTTTAGAGTATATTGCTATTTTTGAGCGAGAGCCAGGATCACGAGATACGGCTTTTACTTCTATATTTCCTTCATATAACTCTGGTACTTCTTGCTCAAAGAGTTTGGTTAGAAAATTTGGATGTGTACGGGATAGAAAAATCTGAGCACCAGCAGTTTCTTGGCGAACATCTTCAATGTAACATCTAACTCTATCGCCAACTTTAAAAGACTCTTTTAGAATAAGTGAGTTTTCATGTATTATGGCTTCAAAGCCTTCAATTTCCATAACGATATTTCTAAGGCCAATTTTTTTAACGGATGCGCTAATTATATCGCCAACTCTATCTTTAAAAGCGTTATATTCTTTAATTTTTTCTGCTTCTTTTACTTTTTTAATAATTTCATTTCTAGCAACTTGTGCTACAACGCGAGTTAAGTCGATTGGTGGTAATTCTTGAATAACGTAGTCACCAATTTCAGCTGACTCGTCTTCTTTTTTAGCATATTTAAGAGATATATGAGTTCTAAAATCAAAATCTTCCTCTTCATCTTTAACAACTTCTAGTTTGTTAAAAAGGCTAATCTTTCCAGTTTTTTTGTCAATTTTGCATTCTATATCAAGATGGCCGCCATATTTCTTTTTGGCTGCAGCTTTCAAGCCTTCTTCCATTGCTAATATTACGTCTTGAGTAGAGATGCCTTTTTCATGAGCTATGCTTTCTGCTACTAATAATGTTTCTTTGTTTCCTACTATATTTGAATTGCCTGACATGTAGTTAAAATTATAGTTTAGTGAGACTTGTTTTAATTGATGTTAAATTATTTTAAGATGAAAAAATATGTATTTTGCAATAATTTTTAATTTAGTTATTTTATAATTATTTTAATAAATTAATGCTGATACATTTTAGCTTTTAATATTATTAGTTTTAATTATCAAATTTTATTCTTAAGATGAAGAATATCATTATAAGATTCGTTATATAATCATATAGTTCATTTGATGATTAAACTTCTTGAAAATTTGATGTTTATTCAAGAAGTCTATTATTTTTTTGAAAAGTTTAGTGAGTTAAACAATTCATTAAAAAGAATAATGCAAATATATATCGTAGCTTCTATGTTGATTTTAGATTTTAAAAGTTTGAAATCAAGAACATAATACCAATTCCCACCTAAAAAAACATATAAAAACTAAACAATCTGACTTTATCTTTTTGGTTAAAAATGATTGCCGATTTGATGATTTATAGCCATTAAGATTATTAAAATCAAAGAATCTACGATCCTACAGGGCTCATCGGTGCTCAGAAGCCATATAACGTCCGATCATCCATCCATCGGATCCAGGTAGTCGGCGGCCGAGGCGGTAGCCTGCAAGGGGGGGGCTTGGGGACTTAGCCGTTTTCGGGCGATTTGGGGTGAAAA
>JALQXY010000128.1 GCA_023262945.1 Rickettsiales bacterium
GATATTTTTAACAAAAGAATTTAGAAAAGCCATAGTACTTAATGCTACTTTGGCTTTGAGAAATTATTTTGCCAAGAAGTATATTAAAGTTAAAAAATAACACTAAAGTTCATCTTAAAGTAGTTAAAAATAAGCGATTAAATTGTTTATATTTTTGGCCAAAAAGATAAAGTCAGATTGTTTAGTTTTTATATGTTTTTTTTAGGCGGGAATTGGTATAACTAGTTTATACATGGATTAATAATGTATCTTGTATTATATCAAATAAAAATTATATTTATATTAAATCCTGTTTTTGGAATTTTTATAGATTAATTGGATTTTAACTTCATCTTATTATAAATAATGAATATAGATCGTTATACAGATAAATCACAATCAATTTTACAAGGAGCGCAGACTTTAGCTTTAGGCAAAGGTCATCAAAAATTTCTTCCACAACATTTGATGTCAGCTATGATTAAAGATGCTGATGGTTTTGCTATAAATTTAATAACATTAGCTGAAGGCAATGTAGAAATTTTGAAGGCGCAAATTGAGCAAGATTTAAATAAAATTCCACAAATACAAGGTGGATCTGGAAGTATTAATATGTCACAAGAATTGGCTAGAATATTTATTTTAGCTGAAAAATTGGCTGATAATAATTCTGATCAATTTATTACTATTGAGCGGATTTTGCAGGCTATTTTAGAAGATAATAATAATGAATCATCTAAGGCATTAAAATTATGCGGCTTGTCTAATAAATCATTGCAGAAAGCAATAAACAAGATTAGGGCTGGCAAAACTGTAAATTCAAAAGCCATGGAGGGTAATTATCAGGCCTTGGAAAAATATGCGCAAGATTTAACTAAAAAAGCTCTTGAAGGAAAGATCGATCCAGTAATTGGTCGTGATGAAGAAATACGTCGTTCTATACAAGTTTTATCGCGAAGAACTAAAAATAATCCAGTGTTAATTGGCCAACCTGGCGTAGGTAAGACTGCAATCATAGAAGGATTAGCGCAAAGAATAGTTAGTGGCGATGTACCTCAAAGTTTAAAAGATAAAAGATTAATGGCTCTTGATATGGGTGCTTTAATTGCTGGCGCTAAATTTCGTGGTGAATTTGAAGAAAGGTTAAAATCTGTTCTTAATGAAGTTGAAAATAATCACAATATAATTCTTTTTATTGATGAGTTGCATTTATTAATTGGTGCGGGCAAGTCTGAAGGGGCAATGGATGCTTCAAATTTATTAAAACCATCTCTTGCAAGAGGTACTTTGCATTGTATTGGGGCTACCACATTAGATGAATATAGAAAATATATTGAAAAAGATGCCGCCTTGGCGCGTCGTTTTCAATCAATATACACTGAAGAGCCTACTGTAGAAGATACTATTTCAATTTTACGCGGTATCAAAGAAAAATATGAAGTGCATCATGGTATTAAAATTAAAGATTCTGCTTTGATTGCTGCCGCCACTCTTTCTAATCGTTACATTAGTGATCGTTTTTTGCCAGATAAAGCTATAGATCTAATTGATGAAGCGGCTAGCGCTTTAAAGGTTGAAATTGATTCAAAACCGCAAGAGCTTGATGAAATTGATCGCAAAATCATGCAGCTTAAAATTGAAAGTCAGGCTTTAAAAAAAGAAGAAGATCAATCTTCAAAAGATCGTTTGATAAAAATAAATGATGAACTTAGCAATTTAGAAAAAAAGTCAAATGAGATGACTTCATCTTGGGAGGCGGAAAGAATGAAGCAGGCAAGAGTTAATGAATTAAAATATAAAATTGAGCAAAGTAAATTTGAGCTTGAAAAAGCCGAAAGGTCAGGTGATTTGGCTCAGGCTGGTGAATTAAGGTATGGTAAAATACCTCAATTACAAAATGAATTAAAATCATTAGAAGAATCAACAACTAATAATTTAATTCGTGAATCGGTCAGTGAAGATGATATTGCGACAATAATATCTAAAACCACCGGTATTCCTATTGATAAAATTTTATCAGGAGAAAAAGATAAATTATTAAAAATGGAAGATTTACTTCGCAAGAGAGTGGTGGGGCAAGACTTAGCATTAAAAGCCATTGCCAACTCAGTGCGTCGTTCAAGATCTGGATTGCAAGATCCAAATCGTCCTATAGGATCTTTTTTATTTTTAGGCCCAACAGGTGTTGGTAAAACAGAAGTAACCAAAGCCCTAGCTGAATTTATTTTTGATGATGAGTCTGCTTTGTTAAGAATTGATATGAGCGAATATATGGAAAAGCATGCAGTTGCTCGTCTAATTGGTGCACCACCAGGATATGTCGGTTATGATCAGGGTGGAGTATTAACCGAGGCGGTTAGAAGAAGACCTTATCAAGTAATTTTATTTGATGAAGTTGAAAAAGCTCATCAAGATGTCTTTAATATCTTGCTTCAAGTTCTTGATGATGGTCGCTTAACTGATTCTCAAGGACATGTTGTTAATTTTACTAATACAATAATAATTTTAACTTCAAATCTTGGTTCAAATGCAAGAACAGAAGATATTGCTAATGAAAACAAAGAATTGAACGATAAGCATATTATGGAAGCCGTCAGAGGTCATTTTAGGCCAGAGTTCTTAAATCGTTTAGATGAAATTGTTATATTTAATAAATTATCTTATGATTTTATGGCCGATATTGTTGATGTGCAATTTGTTCGTTTAGCAAAAAGACTGGCAATAAAAAATATCGAGATAACTCTTGATAAAACAGCGCGTAATTACCTGGCGCAAAAAGGCTATGATCCATCATATGGTGCTAGACCATTAAAAAGAGTAATTCAAAAAGATATTGAAAATATTCTAGCTGAAAAAATATTGAGCGATAATATTAAAGAAGGGCAAAAGATAAGGATAATTGAGCAAAATGGAGAATTGATTTTTAATCAAAATTCATAATTTAGAAAGTAATAAATTTATGCAAAAAAATAAATCAACTATAGACCAAGATGAAGTTAATAAATTCTCTGCTATGTCAGATGAATGGTGGAATATAGAAGGAAAATTTAAGCCATTACATAAATTTAATCCTTGTCGTTTACGCTATATTAAGAAGAAAATAATCGAACATTTTTCACTTAAAAACAATTCTTTAAAATCTTTAGATGGATTAAAAATAATAGATATTGGTTGCGGAGGTGGTTTAGTTGCTGAACCAATTGCCAATATGGGAGCTAATGTTATTGCTATTGACGCCAGTAAAGAAAATATTGAGATTGCTAAAATTCACGCCAAAGAATCAAATTTGGATATAGATTATCGACAAACATCTATTGAAGATATGTCAAAAAAATATAATAATAGCTTCGATGTAGTTTTGGCTTTAGAGATAATAGAGCATGTTGCTTCTGTTGATTCTTTTATCAAAGAATGTTCTAGATTGCTTAAACCAAATGGCTTGATATTAATCGCTACTTTAAACAGAACTATAAAATCACTAATTACTGCCAAATTTGGTGCTGAATATATTTTAAAATGGCTACCAATTGGAACTCACAATTGGCAAAAATTTTTAAAGCCATATGAAATATTAAAAAAAGCAGAACAAGAAGATTTAGTTTTTAAAGAAATATGTGGCTTTAAATATAATTTCTTAAAAGATGAATGGTCTAAAAGTAGAAATAATGATGTGAACTATATTTTAGTTTTTAGTAAAAAATCAACTAAAGATAATTGATAAAATATATTTAAAGAAAAAACTAATTACTAAAATTATTACCGATATTAGCCAGATAATTTTATTAAATTTTCTAGTTTTATTGCATATTTGAGATAATTTCTTATCAGATGGGCAACTGCTGGGTTTGATAAAAATAAAATAACCGCCAATTAAAAGAAAAATTGTAGCAATAATAAATAAATACACACTTTTTTCAGCTAACCATATTATAAAAGGAAAATTCGTAGTTAGAATTGTAAACGCTGCCCCCATTCCAAGAGTAACTAAAATTATTGGCAAAGCACAACAAAAGATTGTTGAAATGGAAGTAAATAATCCAAAAAATGTTAGCAATAATTCTTTGATTTTTATCATATAAAAACTGATTACTGACGTTTTTAATTTTTTTTAACCCAAAAAAAGACCCTGCAAATCAACGATTTTCCTTTTTTTTACTAAGGTTTTATACTTTGTTACCAAACTCAGTTTACTTTAAAAGGAATTTTAATCTAAAAATCACTAATTAGATTTGATAGATCTTTAGCTATTTTTTCGATTAAATTATGATCTTTGCCTTCAACCAGAATTCTTATCAAATTTTCAGTACCTGATTTGCGTATGAATATTCTGCCATTTTCACCAAGTTTATTATTTTTCTGGGCAATTATTTCTTGAATTCCTTTATCTTCTAACGGATTAAGTTTATTTTTATTATATTTTATATTTCTAAGAATCTGAGGGTAGGGTGTAAAAATATCAAATAATTGGCTAGTTTTTTTACCAGATTTTACTAAAAAATGTAAGATTTTTAAAGCAGCAATTAAGCCATCTCCAGTTGTGCAATAATCAGATAGAATAATATGACCAGATTGTTCTCCGCCAAAATTGCAGCCATTATTTTTTATGGCTTCAATAACATATCTATCGCCAACTTGCGTACGAATTGTTGAGACTCCAATATAGCCAAGATAATCTTCTAAAGCTAAATTGGACATTTGCGTAATTACTACTTTATCCATTTTTAATTCACCACGATCATGTAGTATTTCTGCAATAACTGCAATAACCTTATCCCCTGAAATCTCTTGCCCGTTTTCATCTATTATTAACAAACGATCAGCATCTCCATCTAAAGCTATACCAATATCGGCTTTTTCTTCTTTTACTTTTTTTATTAATGATTGCGGTTTTGTTGAGCCGCAATCTTCGTTAATATTGAAACCGTTGGGATTAACTCCTATAGATATAACTTCAGCTCCTAATTCCCAAAAAATCTTTGGCGCTATTTTATAAGCTGCGCCGTTAGCGCAATCTACAACAATTTTAAGACCAGTTAAGTCTCTTTCCTTAGGAAATGAGTTTTTAACAAACTCTATATATCTATTACTAGCATCATCAAGTCGCATAACGCGTCCTAAATTGTCAGGTTTGGCCAAAAAAGATGACATATCACTATCGATTAGTTTTTCGATATCTTTTTGTAGTTTGTCGCTTAATTTGGAACCGTCTCTTTGAAAAACCTTAATACCGTTATCATAATATGGATTGTGAGAAGCTGAAATCATTATACCAATATCAGCGCGCATTGATTTGGTGAGCATTGCCACTGCTGGAGTTGGTACTGGTCCTACTAAAAAAACATCCATACCTATTGAAGCTAAACCAGCTGTGAGTGCTGGTTCAATAATATAGCCAGATAATCTTGTATCTTTTCCTATAACAACACGATGACGATGATTGCCATCGATGAATTTAGCGCCAACTGCCATACCAACTTTCAGTGCTATTTCTGCTGTCATTGGAAATTGATTGGCCTGACCTCTTATACCATCTGTGCCAAAATATTTATTCATTTTTTATAATTGCTTTTTTAATTTCACTAATGGCATTAATTATTGTTTTTTTGTTACTACCTCCACCCATGGCAAAATTTCTTTGACCACCTCCGCCATTTCCATTAATATTATTTACTGCTATTTTGATTAAGTGATTAGCGTCAAATTTATCTAGTAAATCGTTGCCGACAGCCAAACAAACAAAAACCTTATCTTGTTCTGTGGAAAAAAATGCAATGATTTGCGATTCTTTTTGTTTACTTTTGTAGTCACTGGTTATTTGTCTAAGATTTTTGGCATCGCAATTTTCAAAAATATGAGAGACAAATGTAATTTTATTTGATAACTCTTCTTGTTTAATATTTGTTAGAGAGTTTAATAAATTTTGCTGCTTAAGTTGACTAATTTGTTTTTCTTTGTTTTTTAGTGTTTTATCAATTTCTTGACCAATATTGAATATTTCTTTTATTGATTCATTATATTGTTGATTATTGTTTTTGATTGTTTTTTCTTCGGCAAAATTATAATCTTCAAAATATGATTTTTTGGGCCAAGTTAAATCTGTTAATTTTAAATTATTATCAATATTTAACTCTTCTTTATTGTTTATTTTTAAAGCTAAGTTTAAAGCCTTAAATTTATTTTCTTGCAATCTTAGATATTCAAAAGCATAAGCACCAGTTTTTGCTGTTATTCTTCTAATTCCAGAGGCGATGGCATTTTCGCTAATAATTTTAAAAAGACCAATATTACCAGTATATTTTACATGAGTACCGCCGCATAATTCCAAAGATGGTCCTATTTTAAGAACTCTAACTCTATCTTCATATTTGCTACCAAAAACAGCCTCAGCACCACTATCGATAGCTTGCTTAATTTCCATTTCTTGAGTAATAACTGGAAAATTTTGGCGAATATAAAAATTTATTAAATCTTCTAAATCTAGAATTTCTTGATCTTTAAGGGCTCTGTTTAAATTAAAATCAAAAGTAAATGAATCAAATTCAATATTTGAGCCTTTTTGTGTTATGTTTTTATCGATTAATTGCTTAAGAGCTTTATGCAAAAGATGTGTTGCTGAGTGACCTTGAGCTCTACTTTGCCTATTGGCTGAGTTAATGATTGCTAATACTTTGTCACCTTTTTTTAATGTTCCTTTGACATTGCTGACTAAATGCACAAAAAGATTATTGGCAAATTTTCTTGCTTCATATATCTGAGCGTAATTATTGATTTCTTGAAGTTTGGTTGAATTATCTTTATAATCTTTGCTTAGAATTATATAACCATCATCACCTTTTTGCCCTCCTGATGTTGCGTAAAATGGTGTATTGTCAAGAATAATAAATTGCTGATTATCAATATTAATTATATCCAAGATTTGCGCTTGAGATTTTTGATTATCATAGCCAATAAAATTTGTAGATCCAAAATTATTCTCAAATTCAAAAAATATTTTATATCGACCATCTTCTTTGTCGCCAATCCAATTAGCTTTAGCTCTTTGACGTTGCTCTTTCATGCATTGATTAAATTGGTCGATATCAATTGTAATATTTTTTTCCTTAAGAATATCTTGTGTTAAATCAAGCGGAAAACCATAAGTATCATATAGTTTAAAGGCTACATTTCCTGATATTTTTTTATTGTTATCAAGATTACTTATTTCATCATTAAGAATTTTTAGGCCATTATCTAAAGTTTCACGAAATTTATTTTCTTCATCAAGTATTATTTGTTCAATAAGTTGTTTTTTTTCTTTTAATTCAGGATAATGATCGGACATTTCTTGCGTTAAAAGAATAACAAATTTATGCATCATTGTTTTTTTGGTGCCTAATTTGTGTAATTGAAGCATAGCGCGGCGCATTATTCTTCTTAATACATATCCTCTTCCTTCGTTATCTGGTAAAATTCCATCACAAATTAAAAAACTGATAGAACGCAAATGATCGGCAATAATCTTATATTCTGCTTTTATCATGAGTAAGATATTGGTAATTATTTATTATGTTAGCCAAATTTTTATATCTATATAAGGTTTTTTATCAATAATATCTTTAAAGATTTTTGTGATAATTGTTTTAAGGCTCTTTTCAATTTCACTAATAACTTTATCTTCTTTTATTTTTTTCTTTTTGCGTAAAAATTTTAAGGTAAAGCTATCACTAACTCTAAGTTCTTTAGCTTTTCTTTTTACGATATCTTTTATTTCTCCAATTATTATTTCTTTTATATGGTTATCTTCATCGATATCATAACATCCAACGGAACGAATATAAGGTTCGGATATTAATTTTAATGATTGATTAAGGGCAATAGAAGATATAAAAATACCGCTATAAGATAATTTTTTACGCTGTTTAATAACAGGGCTATCGAGACTGATTAAATGCTTGCCATCAACGCCAAAATATCCTGATTGAACAAAGCCAACGGATTGAGAGTTTCCTGGTTCTTTAAAATCTATTTTTATAGCCATACCATTTTCTGGCTGAATAACTTTCTCAACATTTTGCGCTAAGGCAATCTCGCCATTAGTTTTGGTATGAATAAATTCTCCATGAACTGGAATCGCAATTTTTGGCTTTGCTATCCGATACATTTCGCTTAATTCTTCTTGATAAGGATGACCAGACACATGAACAAAATGATCATGTTCAGTTATAACATCAATTTGTCTTTTTGCAAAAATATCAAATACTTCGTAAATCTTTTTCTCATTGCCAGGAATTATTTTAGAAGAAAATATCATTAAATCACCCTTAGTAAATTTTACGGCAGGATGTTTGTCTTCTGCTATTTTGCGAGTTGATGCCATTGGTTCCCCTTGGCAACCAGTACATAAAACAAGAATCTCATGTTTTTTATAGAATTTAATTTCTTTATCCGATATAAAATCGAACTTCTCAGTAAAATATCCGCTTTTTTTAGCTACTTCATATAAACGACGCAATGAAAATCCAGAAAGCACTACTTTACGACCAACTTCTTTAGCAATTCGAGCTATGGTATGAATTCTTGCTACATTAGAAGCAAAAGTTGTTACGCCAACTAGGCCGCTTTTGCGATTTGATATAATTTCTTTTAAAGACTTGTATAGCTCGCCTTCTGATTTGGAATGACCAGATGTAGTAGCATTTGTTGAATCGCAAACTATAGCATTAATTTCGCCATCCATACCGTAATTACTGATCTTATCTTTTTCTGATATATGTCCTACAACAGGATCGGGATCAAATTTCCAGTCACCAGTGTGTAGTATATTTCCTTGATCAGTTTTTATTAAGAGGGCCTTCATTTCTGGAACGGAATGAGTAAGGCCGATAAATTCAATATTAAATGGTTTAAGATTTAATATAGCATGATCATCAATAATTTTGATTGGTACTTTTTTATCAAGATTAAATTCGCTTAACTTGGAGCGTAAAAAATTTGCTGCAAAATTTGTTGTATAAACATCAACATCTAAATCTTCCCATAAATATTGCACTGCACCTATATGATCTTCATGAATATGAGTTATAATTATTCCAAGTAAATCTTTTTTAATTTGCTTAACAAAGCTAATATCAGGAGTCATCATATCAATTCCAGGAACATCGTAAGCAAAGCCAACTCCACAATCAATCATAATCCATTTGCCTTTATAATGATAAAGGTTAAGATTCATACCAATTTCATTTGACCCTCCAAGTGGTATGAATATTACATTGTCACGATACTGTTTTAAATTAAGATTCATTATTTTTTGTGTTATTTTCATGTAATATTCGTAGTCCTCTTAAAGTAAGATCTACGTCAAGATAGGCATTTATTTTTTTTATTAAATCTTTAAAGAAAATTGCTTGGCCTCCAGTAAAAATTTTTTGCATATTGCTGCCATATTCATTTTCAATTTTAGCAATAACACCTTCTATCATTGCGTTGTAGCCGTTATAAATCCCCGATAAAATTGCTTCATCAGTGCAGCGTCCTATGACTTTTTTTGGCGGCTTAGATAATCTAAGTAAAGGTAGTTTAGAAGTATTTTCATGTAATGCTTTCAGGGATATATTTAAGCCTGGAAATATTATACCTCCAAAATAACAACCTTCTTTTGACACTACATCAAAAGTTACAGCTGTGCCAAGATCTATTATTATAAGATTGTTGCGATATTTATCAAAAGCAGCAACAGAATTAATTAAGCGATCATGACCAACTTCATTTTGTTTAGTCGATTTATTAATTATATTAAATTTTATTTTATTTTGTCCAATGATTTTAATTTTAGTTGATTCGGTGGCAAATTTCTTAACCGCATCTTTAATTGTATTATTAAGAGATGGAACCACTGAGCCAATTAAAACATTTTCTATTCTAATGCAGTCTATTTTTTGGTTAAGAAATATTTCAATTAGATCAATAGCGTATTCATCGATCGTTTTATCTAATATGGTAGGGATTGACTCTCGAAATATTAGAGTTTTTTTGTTATAAATGCCAAAGGTGATATTTGTATTGCCGATATCAAAAACTAATAGCATATTAAAAGAATTTTTTTATTAAATTATTGATTTCTTTATCTTTTCTTAGAAATATTTTTTTTGCAGCAATGATTGAGCTTATGTCTTTAAATGTTTGATTGATATCATCATTAATTAAAACATAATCATATTCGTTGAAATGATCGATTTCATTTATAGCTTTTTGCATTCTATTTTGCATAGTCTCTAAAGAATCTTGAGCACGATTTTTTAGCCTTCTTTCTAGCTCATCTATTGATGGCGGTAAGATAAAAATTGATATAATCTTTTTTTGATCGAAGTTTTTTTTAATTTGTCTAGCTCCTTGCCAATCTATATCAAATAAAACTGAATTATTATTATTTATTATATCATTAACTGATTTTTTTAGAGTGCCATATTTATTGCCAAATACCATTGCCGATTCAAGAAAACTATTACTTTGCTTTAGTTTTTCAAATTGATCATCTGTAACAAAGTAATAATCTTGACCATCAATTTCATTGGATCTTTTTATTCTTGTGGTAGTTGAAACAGACATTTTTATCGAATCATCACCCTCTGTTATTTTGTTGCATAAGGTTGTTTTTCCTGCTCCAGATGGTGATGATACAATAATTAAAAAAGGGTCATATGAGATATGCATGTAACGATAAGATTTAAAGATTTATTTTGTAATGATTAATCTTTAACTATACTTATATCAGGAGCGTCTGGCGCTTTCATACCTACTACATGATAACCAGCATCAACATGAAGGTTTTCACCAGTAACGCCACCAGATAATTCAGATAATAAAAATACGCCAGCTCCTCCAACTTCTTTCAAAGAAACATTTTTACGTAAAGGTGCGTTATATTCATTCCATTTAAATATTAGTCTAAAATCACCTATTCCACTAGCTGCAAGTGTTTTTACTGGTCCAGCAGAAATTGAATTAACTCTAATATTATCTTTTCCCATATCCATAGCAAGATACCTTACACTAGCTTCAAGAGCAGCTTTAGCAACTCCCATTACATTATAATGAGGCATGACTTTTTCTGCACCGTAATAGCTTAATGTGATAATGCTAGGACCTTCAGATTTCTTTAAAAGCTTTTCTCCATATTTAGCTACTTTTACTAAAGAGAATGCTGAAATATTCATAGTGTTTGAGAAGTTATTTTGAGAGGTGTCGAGATATTTTCCTCGCAATTCTTCTTTATCAGAATAGGCGATAGCGTGAACTATAAAATCAAGCTTACCCCATTGCTTTTCTAATTGAGTAAAAACATTTTCTATTGATGATTCATCTGTCACGTCGCATGGAAGAATTATGTCACTTCCAAGAGAATTTGCTAAAGGTTCTACCCTTTTTTTTAAAGCATCTCCTTGATATGTAAAAGCTAGTTCAGCGCCATATTTTTTTGCTTCCTCTGCAATACCCCAGGCAATTGATTTATTGTTAGCAACGCCCATTATAAGACCTTTTTTTCCTTGTAGTATAGTCATTTTTATAAAAATTAGTTTTAATATTAAGATTTAATTATTTTATGAAGAACTAGGTAATTATTAAAATTTTTAATAAAGCCAAGATGTTATTTTTTTATTCCTGGATTCGAATTGCGATATTTTTTCTGATTTTAATAGTGTTAGAGCGATATCGTCTAATCCTTCCATGAGGCATTTTTTGCGATATTGATCAATATTAAACTCAAATTCTTGTTCATTGGTAATGATTTTTTGATGTAAAAGATCGATAGTGATTTTATTTTGTGAATTTTGCGCTATATTATGTAGCTTGTTAATTTTATCATTTTCCAAAATAATTGGCAAAATACCATTTTTGAAACAATTATTATAAAAGATGTCAGCAAAAGATGGTGCTATTATACATCGAAAGCCAAAATCAATTAAAGACCATGGAGCATGCTCACGACTAGATCCGCAACCAAAATTAGAGCCAGAGATTAGTATTTGTGCTTTATCATAAGGTTCTTTGTGTAAGATAAAATCTGCGATTTTGTTACCATTTTCATCATAACGCATTTCATAGAAAAGATTATGACCCAATCCAGTTCTTTTTATAGTTTTTAAAAACTGCTTAGGTATTATCATGTCGGTATCAATATTCATCAATGGTAGAGATGCGGCAACTGATGTTATTTTTTTGAACTTTTGCACAAGAGTTATATTAAATTACAATATATATCGAACTTTTTATTATTTTATTTTTTAAATTGATTTAAAAAAGATTAAATTTGAATAAAAACATAATATTGAATAAACCTAAAAATTCAAGCTTATTTTTTAATATACCTTTATATAATTAAGATGGTTTTATTTATTGAGGCGTTGTAAAAATAGTTTTGGCCAAATTGGTTAATGTTGTTTTTAAATCTTGATCAGCAACATTTTGAATTGTTTTATTAATAAATTGCTCCTTATCAATTGATATTATTTGATTTTTATTGTCTTTTTTCTTGATTAATTGAGGCTCTTGTTTGATGTAGATTTTAGAAATAGAACGATTTCCATAAAGACTTGCTATTCTTTCTATTAAGATGTCGCTATTATTTTTCAAAAAAAAAGCAACCGGTGAATTAAATGCTATTATTGTTAATTTTATACTATTTTGTTTACCTTTTTCGAAGGTAATAGATTTTGGTTGGCAGTAATCAATGTATTTTTTTTCAACTATATCGGACCAATTTTTGATTAAATTATTGATAAAAGAGTATTTTTTGCTATTTTTGCTAGCTATCGGCTTTAGTAAAAGAGAGATTGATTCTTCTACGGTGTGTAGGCCGCTGAATTTTCGAGTCATTGATTAAAATATAGGATATGTTTATGTTACAATTCTAAATCTAATAACAAATAATTTTATCTTTTTAACTCCAAATCCTTCAATAGAAAATTGATTTAGATTATTAAATCAATTTTCTATTGAAGTATTTTGAATTAAGGGTAAATTTCGATATAGTAGGGTGGTTTTTTTAATAAAGTAATTTGGAAAATTATCTAAGCAATCTTTGAAAGCTTTATCAAGATTTTTTTTGTTATCAAAAATTGCAAAACAACTAGAGCCAGAACCCGACATTTTTGTAGTAATGGCATTTTGATTTTTAAGAAAATTTATTAATTCAGCAATTTTGGGTTCGTATTTTACTGCTATTTCCTCTAATTGGTTTGGTTCATTTTTAATAATACTTAAAACATCTCGCTCTAAAAGATCGTGATTTGAAGTTTTATGATAATATCTTTTATTAAAATTATCAAAAATTAATTTAGTTGATATATGTATTTTAGGATTAACTAATAAAATCGGTATATCATTAAAACAATTTATATTAGATGATACAATTCCTCGAGATCTTATTATAGAAGATTTTTCTTCAAGAAAAAATGCTAAATCAGAGCCAAAATTAAATGAAATATTTTGTAATTCTTCTTTTGTTAAGTTTAATTTAAAAACTTTATTTAAAAAAATCA
>JALQXY010000134.1 GCA_023262945.1 Rickettsiales bacterium
ATTCCTTAGTAAAATAATTTCTCAAAGCCAAAGTAGCATTAAGTACTATGGCTTTTCTAAATTCTTTTGTTAAGAAATATCTTTTTATTAAAAGAACAATTAGTTTATACACGGATTAATACTGATAAACAATAATAAAAATTAATTATTAAACTAAATTAACAATTATCAATATAAATTAAAGCATTAAATAATGAATATATTAAATATTCCCGAGTTTAGCGTTAGCGAATTTTCAAAATCAATAAAATTAGTTGTTGAAGATGCTTTTGGTTATGTTAGAATAAAAGGTGAGATAACTGGTTTTAGGCCTCATTCATCGGGTCATTTTTATTTTAGTTTGCAAGAGAATGAATATGTAATTTCAGCTATATGTTTTAAAAATTTAGCTAATTTGATTAATTTTAAAGTTGAAAATGGTCTAGAGGTTGTGGCGTCGGGTAGAATTACAACCTATGGTAATCGTTCGAATTATCAAATAGTTGTTGAAAAATTAGAAATAGCTGGCATTGGTGCTATTCTAGAGATGATTGAAAAAAGAAGGCAAAAACTACATAAAGAGGGTATTTTTGATGAAATTCACAAAAAATCACTCCCAGTCTTTCCTAAAAAAATTGGCGTTATAACTTCTAAAACTGGCTCTGTTATTGAAGATATAAAGCATAGAATTAATGATAGATTTCCGTTGCATTTAGTTGTTTATAACGCAGCAATGCAAGGCAATAAAGTAATTGATGATGTAATTTCTGGTATAAAATATTTTAACAATCTGCATGATAATCAAAAACCAGATATAATTATTATTGCTAGAGGAGGGGGGTCATTTGAAGATTTGCTGCCTTTTAACGATGAGCAAATTGTAAGAGCTGTTTTTGATTCACAAATAGCAATAATTTCTGCTATTGGTCATGAAACGGATATTACATTAATTGATTATGTTGCTGATGTAAGAGCTCCAACTCCAACTGCAGCTGCTGAAATTGCCACTCCTATATTACAAGATATGAAATTAGCTATAAATAATTTAGCAAAAAATCTTAACATTTTTAGCAGATCGTTATTGTCTGATATGTTATCTGATCTTAATAAAAAGTTTTGTTTATTAACTAGTCCAAAACGCCATCTAGACAATATTAGTGATAAAATGGAATATTTTTTTGATAAAATCACTACAATTATCATGACAAAATTTGATCAAGATAACAAAAAGTTAAATTTCTTAACAATGCCTAAAAATATTTTAATTAACAAAATTGAGCATGATTCGATTATAAATATAAATTTATATGAAAAAATTAACTCAAATTGTCAGGAAGTATTATTTCGTAAAGAGAAAGATCTTTTATCTAGCTACAAATTGTTGCAAAATAATAATTATAAAAATGTTTTAAATAGAGGGTTTGCTTTGATAAAAAATAATGATAAAATTATTTCTTTAGCTAGTCAGATTAGTCCTTCATCAATAATTGATATAGAATTTAGCGATGGCAATATATCGGCAAAGGTAATAAATAAAAATGATATATTATACCAATTCCCACCTAAAAAACCATAAAAACTAAACAACCTGACTTTATCTCAAAAATATTTTGTCATATTGTTCATTTTTAGATGGGAATTGGTATTACTAAAAAAACAAGAATAGTTATTGACCTTTTATTTTATTGAAATTGGTTTTGGGCCTAATTTATACTACTAAAAAATTAGTTTGGCTAATTTGTTTTTAGGCCACGCCACACATATTCACAACTAAAAGGTAAAAGAGGTGCTGCAGCTTCACATAAAGTGATTAAGCAAGTTAACAAAACATCATAAGCATCTTGTTTGCTTTGATTTATTTCATTTTGCCAAAAGCGTTGTCTATTGCGTCTAATATACCAATTATTAAGAACTTCAAAAAAATCATCAAATTCTTGGCAAGGTGATATAGTGTTATACTCTTCTAGACCTTCTTTGATATTATTAATACATTTTTTAAGCTTGGTTAAAATATAGCGATCAGTAATATTATTAAAATTTCTATTTTCTTTAATTCTGTGAGCTATTATATTATCAGCATTAGCATAAAGGCAAAAGAAATTATAAGAATTTAATAATGGTTTTATAGAGAGTCGCAAAGTGTCTTTGATAGCTTTTCCGTCTCGATCAAATTTTAGTTCTTGTCCTTTCATAACTGGTTGAGAAATTAGATAAAAACGCATAGCATCAGAGCCAGTGTTAGAAAAGATTTCTATAGGATCGGGATAATTTTTTAATCTTTTTGATAGTTTTTGAGCCTTGTCATCTAAAATTGTACCATGGCAAATAACATTTTTAAAAGGAATTTTGTCAAAAAGGGCAGTTGATAAAACCATCATTGTGTAAAACCAACCACGAGTTTGAGCTATATATTCAGTAACAAAATCTGCCGGAAAATTATCCTCAAACCATTGTTTATTTTCAAAAGGATAGTGATTTTGTGCATAAGGCATAGATCCAGACTCAAACCAGCAATCCAAAACATCTCCAACTCTTATCATTTTTGAGCAATTTTTATGATCTTGATGACTTGGATCAGCTCTTGGATCATCAGGATTTAGACGGGTTAATTGATCTATAAAAGGACGATGTAGATTTTCAGGACGTTTACCAAAATCTTTTTCTAAATCATCAAGAGATCCATAAACATCAATTCTTGGGTAGGATGGGTCATTACTTTGCCAAACTGGCACTGGACAACCCCAGAAACGATTTCTTGTAATTGACCAATCTCTAGCTCCTTCAAGCCATTTACCAAATTGACCATCTTTAATATGCTCTGGAATCCAATTTATTTGTTGATTTAGTTCAACCATACGATCTTTAAAGTCTGTTACTTTGACATACCAAGAGCTAACAGCTTTATAAATAAGTGGTGTATCAGTGCGCCAGCAATGAGGATAATTATGAAAATATTGCTCAGTTTTAAACCAAGAATTTTGCGATTTTAGATACTTAATAATGTCGTCATTAGTTTCAAAAACTTGTCGATTTTTAAGTGATAAATTTTCAAGATCAAAAATTTCATTGCTAAATTTACCGCCTTCATCAACTGGGCAAATTGTTGCAATATTATTGGCTTTGGCTAAATTCTGATCATCTTCACCAAATCCAGGGGCAATATGCACAATGCCCGTTCCTTCTTCAGTGGTGACGAAATCTCCATGTAAAATTGTGAAAACATTTTGGCAATTTTGTAATTTTTCATTGTTCTTTAGGTAAGGAAATAGTGGTGTATATTTTAAACCAATTAACTTTTCTCCCAAAACTGTTTTTTCAATTTCAAATTCACCAAATTCTTTGGCTAATTTTTCAACTAAATTGCTGGCTAAAATAAATATTTCTTCAGTTTTTCTAATTTTTATAACTGCATATTCGATATTTTTGCCAACTGCCAAAGCCAAATTTGAAGGTAAAGTCCATGGGGTGGTTGTCCATGCTAAAAGTGAAATATTGCCTTTAAAATCTTTTGAGCGACAAGGGGGAATCTCTGATAATTTAAATTTAACAGTCACCGCTTTACTTTCTTTTTTGCGATAAGAATTATCCATTCTAGTTTCAAAATTTGAAAGTGGAGTTTGACAGGCCCAAGAGTAGGGTACCACTCGCAAATCTTCATAAATTAAGCCTTTGTTAAAAAGAGTCTTAAAGGCCCAAATTACTGACTCCATATAACCAATATCCATCGTTTTGTAGCTATTTTTAAAATCAACAAAACGACCTTGCCTTGTTACATAATATTCCCAGTCATTAGCATAGCGCATAACTGATTTTTCGCAGGCTTTATTAAACTGCTCAATGCCATATTCTTGAATAGCAATTTGACCAGAGATATTTTTATTTTCTTGTTTACTTAACTCTTTTTCGGTTTCCATTTCCACTGGTAATCCATGAGTATCCCAACCAAAACGACGCTCAACTTTGCGACCTTGCATAGTTTGATAGCGCGCAAAAACATCTTTAATGAATCCGGTTAATAAATGACCATAATGAGGAAGCCCGTTGGCAAAAGGCGGTCCATCGTAAAATACATATTCATTTTTGCTATTTTCAATGTCACGATTTGTAATTGATTTTTTAAAAATATCTTCATTTTGCCAAAATTGTAAAATTTCTTCTTCTAAATTAGCTAAATCTATATTTTGATTAGGTTGTGGATATGGAGTTTTTGCTGTTTTGCTGTTTGTAATATTTTCTTTCATTAAATTTATTGTTTATTAATAAAGATTTAAGATTTAATTTAGTTTATTTAGAATAAAAATCATATTAAGTATTTTTTCAAGCTAAAGGTTAAACCTAAATCAACTTATCTATTAATGGATTTAAGCTAAACTACTACTTAACATGCAATAAAAATCAATTAACTTAATTAATATATGGATAAAAAGCTAATAAATCACCTAAATATAATACTTCGTAACGAATTAGTAGCTATTAATCAATATTTTTTACATAGCAAAATTCTTCAAGATCAGGGTTTTTTGAAATTGGCTAATTTAAGCAAAAAAGAGTCAATCGATGAAATGAAACACGCAGACTCCATAATAGAAAAAATTCTTTTCTTAAAAGGTGTTCCACAAATGACAGAATACGGCAATTTAAAAATTGGCAGCGATGTTGAAACAATTCTTATTAATGATTTAAATCTTGAGATTGATGCAATTAAAGATTTAAAAAATGCTATTAAATATTGCGCAGAAATTGAAGAAATCGGCGCAAAAGATTTATTAGAAAAAATTCTAATTAGCGAAGAAGAGCATTATGATTTTCTAGAAACGCAAATCGGATTAATCAAAAAAGTCGGTTTACAAAATTATCTAGCAACTCAAATTTAAACTTAATTATCTTAACTTTTATGAAAACTCTTAAAATTGGTTTAGCTGGTCTTGGCACTGTCGGTAAATCGGTTTACGAAATTATAAAAAACGACGCTTCATCTTTAACCAAAAAGCATAAAACTAATTTTAAGATTGTTGCAGTTTCGGCTCGTTCTAAAAAAGATTTCATTGCTAATGATATAAAATTCTATCAAAATGCCGTTGATTTAGCTAAAGATAAAAATATTGATGTAATTATCGAAGTAATAGGTGGTGAAGATGTAGCTAAAGATCTTATTTTTGAATCTTTAAAAAATAACAAACATTATATTACGGCCAATAAAGCATTGCTTGCTAAAGATGGTTATGAAATTGCCAAATTAGCTGACAACAATAATTGTCATATTGGATTTGAAGCTTCAACAGTGGGCGCTGTACCAATTATTAAATCTTTTAAAGATAACTTTGCTGCTGTTAATAATATAACTGAATTTTATGGCATTTTAAATGGTACTTGCAATTTTATCTTAACCAAAATGACTGACGAAGGCTCTGATTTTGCTGACGTTTTAAAAGAAGCTCAAGAAAACGGCTATGCTGAAGCCGATCCAACATTTGATATTAAAGGCATTGATGCTGCTCATAAATTAACCATTTTATCAACCATAGCTTCTGGCAATAAGCCAAATTTTGATGATTTATATATTGAAGGAGTTGATAAAATAGAAGCCAGCGATATCAAATTAGCTAAAGATTTAGGCTATAAAATAAAATTATTAGCTATTTATAAAAATAATGGTCAAGAATGTGAGCAGGCTGTTTATCCAGCATTGGTCGATAAATCTTTAATGATTGCCAAGGTAGAAGATACCTATAATACCATTTTAACTAACTGCTCTAATGCTGGCTGGAATATGACAATTGGTCGCGGTGCTGGCGGTTTAATAACCGCATCAGCTATTATTGCTGATTTAGCCGATATTGCTAATGAAAATTTCTCTAAAACATTTTTATTTTCTGCCAATGATTTGCAGGAAATAAAAATTAAAGATATTAAAAACAAAAAAGGCGACTATTTTATAAAACTTATAATCAATAAATCAAGCATAGCTGAAGATAGAGAGTTTTTACAAGAAACTATTGGTAAAAATTTTAATATAAAAAAAGCTTCGTATATTGACGATAAAGAGCAAATATTGGCTGGTTTTATTGTTGATAATTGTCAAGAATCAGAAGTTAAAAATTTTATAGACAATCTAACTTTAAATAAAATAATATCTGCAAAATTTATTAGAATTGAGAATCCTCAATTATAAGAGTTACTTAATATAAAATATGAAAAGCTTTCTTTTAGAAATTTTTAGCGAAGAAATTCCGCCTTTACTACAAAAAAAAGCGGCGGATGATTTTTTACAAATAGCTAAATCTATTTTTACAGAAGAAAATCTCTCTTTTAAGAATGATGATTTACAAACTTTTATTACTCCGCGAAGATTAATTCTTTACATTAAAAATCTTAAAACAAAACAAACTCTCCCAGCGACGCAAAAAATTGGTCCTAAGGTTGATGCTAATGATAAGGCAATTCAAGGCTTTTTGAAAGCAAATAACCTAAATAATGTTTCGCAACTAATAAAAATTAACAACAAAGGTCATCAATATTATGCCTTTGATATAAAAGAAAAATCAATTAAAACTCAGCAAATATTACAAAACTCTCTTAATAAAATATTACTAAAATCAGTTAATATTTGGCCAAGATTGATGCGATGGAATGTTGAAGGTTTTGAATATCAGCCGCAATGGATCAGGCCAATTCGCAACTTATTATGTCTTTTTGATAATGAGATTGTAGATATTGAATTTGCTAATTTAAAATCAAATAATCTAACTTTCTTAAATTGTCAAAAAAAAGCTAAACAAATTAACGATATCAATTCTTATTTCGATTTAATCAAGAAACAAAATATCATAATTGATTTTAATCAGCGTTGCATTCTTATAGCTGATATGATTAAGCAAAAAGCAAATGAATTAGCGCTTGAAACTGTTAATAAAGCAAATGATAATTTATTTGAAGAGGTTGCCGGCTTGTGTGAATCTCCGCAAATTTTAGTTGGTGATATAGAGCCTCAATTTATGTCTTTGCCGCAAGAAATACTTATCTTAACCCTTAAAAATAATCAAAAATATTTTTGCCTTACTGATAAAAGGGGCAATTTATCGACAAAATTTATTTTTGTAATTGATGGCAATTATCAACAATTAGATAAATCAAAAATAATTCTTGATAATCAAAAAATAGTTAAAGCCCGCCTTTCTGATGCTAAATTTTTTACTGATGAAGACCTAAAAATCCCTTTAATTGACCGAGCATCACATTTAAAAAATATTATATTTCACCAAAAACTAGGAACTGTGGCCGATAAATCAAAGCGACTATCCTATCTAACTAAATTTTTAGCTATCTTTGTTCCGCATTGCGACTTATTGATGATCGACAGATTAACAACCTTATGCAAAGCGGATCTTACCACAAAAGCAGTTGCCGAATTTCCTGAATTGCAAGGTAAAATTGCCAGCTATTATGCCCATAAAAATAACGAAAATGACAAAATCGTTGCTGCGCTTTACGAGCAATATTTTCCAATCTCTGCCAATTCCAATTTGCCAAAGACTTCTTTAGGAGTGGTTTTGTCAATAGCGGATAAAATAGACACCGTTGTTGGGTTATTTTTATCAGGAGATAAGCCAACAAGCTCAAAAGATCCATATGCATTAAGAAGGGCGGTTCTTGGTGTAGTTCGCATTAGTTTTTATCATAATATTGCTTTTCCAATTCGTGCCCTTATAGAAAAATCGCTTAAATCATATCCCAATAAACTATTAACAAAATACATCAATAAATCACAAAATGCCACATATAAAGATAAAAAAACTCTTATCTCTGACATCATAATATTTTTTGTAGAAAGATTAAAAGTTTATCTTAAAGAGACCGACAAGCTTAATCCAGAGATTGTTAATGCTGTTATCGATCATTATCTAAATGATATAGATACTCATAAATATTGTGACATACTATATATATCTAAAAAGATCAGATTTTTAGATAAAATTATCTTTGACGATAATCGTCCACCAATTATAACTTTATATAAAAGAGTATCAAAAATACTACAAATTGAAGAAAAAAGAGATAATAAAATTTTCTTAGGTAGGCCTTCAAAAATATCTTTTAGAAGCAAAGAAGAGGTTGCCTTATACAAAATGACGCGCCGAATTCAAAATAAATTTGCTAAATTAATCTATAAAAGCGACTTTAAAGAAGCTTTAAATTTAATACAAAATCTTGAAGATCCTTTAATCAGATTTTTTGATAATATCACGATTAACGATGATGATCAAAAAATAAGAGAAAATCGCCTAATTCTCTTGGCTATGGTTAGATCTGTTTTTGAAAAAATATATGGTTTATCAAATATTGATATACCAAATTAGCTAATAATATTTAGCATTTTTTATTAACCATTTTTGTATAATACCAATTACCATCTAAAAATAAACAATATGACAAAATATTTTTTAAGATAAGAATTTTTAAAAAATGAAGCTGTATATCCATACAGCTGAAGCTTTTTAGAAATTTTTAGCCAAAAAGATAAAGTCAGATTGTTTAGTTTTTATATGTTTTTTAGGTGGGAATTGGTACAAGTTCCAAGTAAATCAACAAAATTATCAAAATTTATTGATTTGCAGAGGTTTTATAATTTTTGAATTTACTATTTAATAATTTTATAAATATAACAAGATGACTAAATTTGTTTATAGTTTCGGTGATGGTAAATCACAAGGTGATGCATCAATGAAAAACCTACTCGGTGGTAAGGGTGCCAATCTTGCAGAAATGTCAAAATTAGGCTTGCCAGTTCCTCCTGGCTATACTATAACAACTGAATTTTGTGATTATTACTACAAAAACAATAAATCAATCCCGCAAAATCTAAAAGACCAAGTAAAAGCAGCCATCATAGAAATTGAAAATATGATAGGTGCTAAATTTGGCAATGAAGAAAATCCTTTACTTTTTTCAGTAAGATCTGGTGCTCGTGCATCAATGCCAGGAATGATGGATACAGTTCTCAATCTTGGTTTGAATGACAAAACCGTTCAAGGTTTAGCTAAAAAAAGCAACAATCTTCGTTTTGCTCTAGATTCTTATCGTCGTTTTATTCAAATGTATAGTGATGTAGTTTTGGGTGTTGATCACTATAATTTTGAGTCAATACTTGATGAAAAAAAGTTTGAAGTTGGAGCAAAATCCGACACAGACTTATCAGCTAATGATCTTAGTGAAATTATTGATTTATTTAAAAGCAAAGTTAAAGAAGAGGCAAAATGCGATTTTCCGCAAGATGTAAACCAGCAACTTTGGGGTGCTATAGAGGCTGTCTTTGCCTCATGGATGAATGAGCGCGCCATCACTTATCGCCAACTTAACAAAATTCCACAAGAATGGGGTACCGCTGTTAATGTGCAAGCCATGGTGTTTGGCAATCTAGGTCAAACATCGGCCACTGGCGTGGCTTTTACACGCAACCCTTCAACTGGTGAAAACTTGCTTTACGGTGAATATCTAATTAATGCACAAGGAGAAGATGTAGTTGCTGGTATAAGAACCCCTCAATCTATCACCATTAAAGGCAAAGAAGGTTTAGATTCTAAGTTGCCAGCTATGGAAGAGTCTATGCCGCAAGTATTTTCCGAGCTTGTAAATATCTATAATAAACTAGAACAGCATTATAAAGATATGCAAGATATAGAATTTACAGTGCAAGACAATAAATTATGGATGCTGCAAACTAGAAGCGGCAAAAGAACCGCCGCCGCTTCCATTAAAATTGCTGTTGACATGGTAAAAGAGGGCTTGATTACCAAAAAAGAAGCTCTTCTTAGAATAGATCCATCCAGTCTTGATCAATTATTGCATCCATCATTAGATCCTAAAGCTAAAGTACAACTAATTGCCAAAGGTTTACCAGCATCTCCTGGTGCTGCATGTGGTATTGTGGTATTTTCTTCAAAAGAAGCTGAAAAAAGAGCAGAAAATGGTGAAAAAGTTCTATTGGTAAGAATTGAAACCAGTCCAGAAGATATAAAAGGTATGCATGTTTCTCAAGGTATCTTAACCGCGCGCGGTGGCATGACTTCCCATGCTGCAGTTGTAGCCCGCGGCATGGGTACTCCTTGCGTTTCTGGTGCAACAAATATCGAAATTGACTATAAAAATAAAATTCTATTAGCCCAAGATATAAAAATAAAAGAAGGAGATTTAATCACCATCAATGGTAATAACGGTGAAGTTATGTTAGGTGAGGTACCAACATTAAAACCAGATTTATCAGATGATTTTAAGCTAGTTATGCAATGGGCTGATGAAATACGCGCCCTTAAGATACGAACCAACGCAGAGACTCCAGCCGATTGTCAAACAGCAATAGATTTTGGCGCAGAAGGCATAGGTCTATGTCGTACTGAACATATGTTTTTTAACGAAGATCGCATCATATCAGTAAGAGAGATGATCTTAAGTGAAGATAAATCTGGTCGCAAAAAAGCTCTAGAAAAACTTTTGCCAATGCAGCGTCAAGATTTTATCGAGATTTTTAAAATCATGAAAAATCTACCTGTCACTATAAGGCTTCTAGATCCACCACTTCACGAGTTTTTACCTCATAAAGAGCAAGAAATAAAAGAAATAGCCGATGTTCTTAATGTAGAAATTGACCATATCAGAAACAGAATCTCACAATTAAGCGAGCAAAACCCAATGCTTGGACATCGCGGCTGTAGATTAGCAATTTCCTATCCAGAAATTTATCAAATGCAGGCAAGGGCAATCTTTGAAGCGGCTTTTTATGTTAAAAAGGAGTTTAACTTAGATTTATCCCTTGAAATTATGATTCCTTTAGTTTCTTCACCCAAAGAGCTTGAAATCATCAAATCTTACATAAAAATAACTGAAGAAGAGGTCAGAGCGGAATTTAAAACAGATCTAAAATATATGATAGGAACCATGATAGAGCTGCCAAGAGCCGCCATAATTGCTGATAAAATAGCTCTTGAAGCACAGTTTTTTAGCTTTGGCACTAACGATCTTACTCAAACAAGTTTTGGTTTATCAAGGGATGATTCGGCAAGTTTTTTACCGGATTATAAAAAAGCTGCTATTTTTAAAGACGATCCTTTTGCTGAACTTGATCAAGAAGGGGTAGGGGAGTTAATCAAAATAGCCGTTGCTAAAGGCAAAACAACCAGAAAAAATATCAAATTGGGAATTTGTGGAGAACATGGTGGAGATCCCTCTTCAATTGAATTTTGTCAAAGAGTTGGTCTTGATTATGTTTCTTGTTCGCCATATCGCGTGCCAATTGCAAGGCTTGCTGCGGCAAGGGCGGTATTGATTTCTTAATAAAAAGCAAAATTAAGTGTTATACCAATTCCCACTTGACTTTATCTTTTTGGCTTGAGATTTAATCAAATAAAACAGTTTTAACAACTGTTTTATCATTAAATCGGCAAAGAAAAGCTTCAAGTGGGTATACAGCTTTAATTTTTCTTAATTTTAATCTCAAAAATATTTCGAATTTAATTCGTTTAAAGATGAACCTCGGTACAAAACCCTCACAAACCAAATATAAAATTTGTTATTATGTAATTTTTAAATCAA
>JALQXY010000049.1 GCA_023262945.1 Rickettsiales bacterium
ATTGAGGCAATCGTTTCACAAACGAATGCGAAGTTGCAAAAAGCCTTAAGTTCTATAGGTATAGGACTTGCATTTTTTATAATTTTTATCTCAAAAATATTTTATGATGTTAGAATTTAATTTTATGGAAATAGTATTAAAATTCAATTAATCTTTATCAATTTAAGATAGGATTTGAATATATAAAATTCCTCAAAATTTGTTGATTTACAATGGTCTTTTTGATTGATTTTTTAACAAAAAATTGTTTAAGTAGAGATCGTGTTTAATTTGTTATAATAAATTGCTTTTCACTTCACTTTTTAATAGTTTTTGTTTGAATTTTATGATTTTTTAGCAAAATATAGTATTTCTTATTAAGAAATAATAAAATTTCTCTAAAAATTAAAGTAAAAACTTTAACGATCCTGCAAAAGAAAATGAAAGCTGTTTTTATTAAATCAATTTTGCAAAGTTTTATAATCGCTTAAATGTACTTTGATATTAAGATTGGTAAATTCTTAAAATTTTATAAATGATTACAAATTTTAGAAATGAAAAAATAGTTGCCTGTCTTGATATGGGTTCTTCGAAGATAGTTTGCATGATTGCTGTTATCAGATCAACTGGAGTTGAAATTATAGGATATGGTCATAAGGAGGCGCGTGGAGTTGTGGGTAGCGCTATTACCGATATGCGTCAAGCGCAGAAATCTATCATAAATGCAGTATCTCAAGCCGAAAGAATGGCTGGTATTAATATCAATGAAGTATTAGTCGGCATTTCGGCAATTCAAAGCGTCTCGCATCATCGTGAAGTAAAAACTAAAATTTCTTCTGATAGCGTAAGACGTTGCGATATAGGAAGTTTAGCTGAAAAGTTAAGAGCTGAATATAAAAAAAATAATCGTGAAATTATTCACTTAATTCCTTTGCAATATAGCATAGATGATTCATATCCAGTGGATAATCCTATTCAAATGGTGGGCAATATTATAGCTGCTAAATTCCATGTTATTTCCGTTCCTCGATTAGTTATACAAAATATCGAGAATTGCTTAAAAAGTTGCCAAATATCAGTTAGTAGCTATGTTAGTGATTGTTATGCATCTTCTTTATCTTGCTTGGATAAAGAAGAAAAGTCGTTAAGAACTCTTTTAATTGACATAGGTAGTCATTTTACTTCATTTTGCCTTTATCATGATTCAAAAATAATATATATTAACTCTATTAAACTTGGTGGCTTTAATCTAACAAAAGATATTTCAACAATTTTGAATATTGATTTAAGTGAGGCTGAGAAAATTAAAAATCTTAATTCTTCCTTGATGCTAAATAATATCGAGAAGCGTGAATTAATTAAAATGGCATATGGCAGCCATATTAACCAACCTATAAATATTACTCGGGAAGAATTGCGTGACATAATGCAATCAAGATTAGAAGAAATAATAATTGCTGTTAAAGATGTATTAATTAAATCTTCAATTAAGATTAATATGATTAGCAATATTAGCGCCACTGGAGGTACGACATCTCTAATTGGTATCGACAAAATTATATCTGATATTTTTCAAAAGAATGTTAGAATTGGTTATTTACGAGGTTTTACTACTAAAGTACCAGATATTGTTAATAATATAAACGCTTGCTCTTTGGGAATGATTGAATTTCTAAGGCAGATATATATTGAAGAATCAAGTAGAAAAAATAACTATTCCAAGAGTTGGATTAGAAAAATTTATGACAAAATAACCGCCTGATGAAGATATTTAATCTATTCTTTTTAATAATATTTTTTTTAGCTAAGTCGAATTTGGTTTTTGCTTTTAATTTTGATGCCAATAATCCGTCAAGTGAAATTGTTAAAAATATTAGAAATGCTAAATTGACTGGACAAGATCGTTTAACCTTTCTTGGCTTTAAGATTTACGATATTTCTTTATGGTCGGAGTCTAATTATTTTTCTTATGATAAAAAGTTTGCCATTAGTATTAAATATAAAAAGAATTTTGTCAAAAATGACTTAATCGACAGATCTATTATTGAAATGCGTAAAAACCATGATATATCTGACGAGCAAGAGATATTTTTTAAAAAGAATATGATGCGCGTCTTTAATGATATTAAAAAAGATGATACAAAAACCATAATTTTTGATCCAAAAGGCTCTATTAAATTCTATCATAATTCAAATTTTAATGGAACTATTAACGATAAAGGGTTCGCGAGAAAATTTGTTGATATTTGGTTGCATGAGAATTCTTCATATCCACAAATTACTAAAAATTTATTAGGTAAATAAATATATGGAAAAGTTAGAAAAAATCTACGAAGGTAAGGCTAAAATTATATATAATACTAATGATCCAAATTTATTGATTCAGTATTTTAAAGATGATGCAACCGCATTTAACGCTCAGAAAAAAGCCATTATAAGTAATAAAGGTATTTTAAACAATAAGATATCTGAAATCATAATGCTAAAAATCGCTACTCATAACATTCCTTGCCATTTTGTTAAGAAGATCAATGACCGTGAGCAGCTTATTAAAAAATTATCAATAATTCCTCTTGAAATTATAATTAGAAATATTGCAGCAGGATCAATGTCTAAAAGATTGGGAATAGAGGAGGGTAAAGAATTGACTAATCCTATTTTTGAGATTTGTTATAAAAATGATGCCCTACAAGATCCATTGATAAATGACGATCATGCTATAGAGGTTTTACAAATAGTTGATTATAAGCAATTACAATTGATTAAAAGTTATGCTTTTAAAATTAATCAAATTATTAGTGAATTATTTTTAAAAGCAAATTTACTATTGGTTGATTTTAAGATTGAATTTGGCTTTGATCAAAATCATGACATAATATTAGCTGATGAAATAAGTCCAGACAGTTGTCGTTTATGGGATGCAAATACTAAGCAAAAATTTGACAAAGATTTATTTCGACACGACCTAGGAGACTTAGTTTTAGGTTACGAAGAAGTGCTAAGAAGAATTGCGATTACACCAATTCCCACCTAAAAATGAACAATATGACAAAATATTGAGATAAAAATTTTTAAAAAATGCAAGTCCTATACCTATAGGACTTAAGGCTTTTTGCAATTTTTAGCCAAAAAGATAAGGTCAGATTGTTTAAGTTTTTATATATGTTTTTTAGGTGGGAATTGATATTATTTAATAATCTTTAAAATGATAAATTGTGAAGAAGTATTTGGTTTTGATTGCGATTTTGCAATAAAATCTCTTACCCAAAAAAGCCCTTACATTCCACAGATTGACGATAGCTATATTTTTGACGAAGTGACAAGTAGGGCAATTCTTGCTGGCTTTTCTTTTAACCAAAAAGTATTGGTGCAAGGCATGCATGGTGCTGGCAAATCAACTCATATTGAGCAAATTGCAGCTCGTCTTAATTGGCCATGTTTGCGCATTAATTTTGATTCTCAAATAACAAGACTTGATTTAGTTGGTAAAGATATAATAAAAATCAAAAATGGTAAACAAATTACTGAGTTTAAGGAAGGAATATTACCTTTTGCGATTAATAATGGATTGGCTTTAATTCTAGATGAGTACGACGCCATTAGAAGTGATGTTTCTTTTATCATTCAAAGATTGCTTGAAGAAGGGGGTAAATTTGCTTTACTTGAAGAAAATAAAATCCTAACTCCTCACGAAAATTTTCGTCTTTTTGCAACTTCCAACACTCTTGGCAATGGTGATGATTTGGGTATTTATCATGGCACTAATTTAATCAATCAAGCGCAGATGGATCGTTGGAACATTATGGTTTCGTTGAATTATCTTAATCAAGATCATGAAGTTGCTATTTTGCATAGAAAATTACCTTCATTATTAAAGATAGATTCAAATCTTTCTCATAATATGGTAAGAATGGCTAATCTATCACGACAGGCTTTTAAAAATTCTGATTTAATAACTATAATGTCTCTTCGTACCTTATTATCTTGGGGTAAAAATATAGAAATTTTTAAAGATATAAACGAAGCTTTTAAATTATCCTTTTTTAATAAATTAGCAGAAGATGAGAAAATTATTATTGCTGAATTATATCAAAGAATATTTTCCAAAGAAATATTATGATATATGGAGTGGCTAACTTTTTTCGGACAGTTTTTTATAAACAACAACTTAATAAATCGTGTCCAACAATCAAAAAAACAATTATCCTTTAGAATTTAAAATATCATCTGTGGAAATTCCAATAAGCCCAGAGTTCGTTTGCTTGGTCAGCATTGATGATTTTCTTTTCCGAAGCGGATACGAGATCGGATTTTAATATTTTCACATGATGATGAATTTAATTTATATTTTTTAGATATATATCAATAAAAATTATATCTAATTAATAAACTTTTTTTATACATTTTTTATTCCAAGAGCTACAGGGTTAAAGCTTGATGTGCTTTTTATTGTTGCGAGGGTCGTATCTAAGTAACAAGGGAGAAGCGATATAGATTGAAGAATAGGTTCCAATTAAAATACCAAAAAATGTAGCTAAGCTAAAACTTAACAATATTTTGCCACCAAAAAATATTAAGGCGATTAAAGATAGCAGGGTAAGTCCAGAAGTTAAGATAGAGCGACTTAGAGTGGAGTTGATACTTGAATTTATTATATCAATTAATGCGGTTTTTTTAAAGCGTCTTAAATTTTCACGTATTCTATCAAAAATAACCACAGTATCATTTACTGAATAGCCTATTACCGTAAGAAGAGCAGCAATTGAGGTTGTATTAAATTCAATTGCCGTTAAAGCATAAAAACCCAATACCAAAATGGCATCATGAATTAAAGTTACTATGGCTCCGATTCCAAATTGCCAATCGAAACGAATCCATATATATATCATAATAAAAAAGAAAGACAAGGTAAGCGCTAAAAAACCCTTTTTTATAAGCTCAGCGCCAATTTGCGGCCCAACATAATCTATCTTGCGATAAGTGATATCTTGAAAATTATTATTTAAAATTTGTTGAATATAGGCAACAGTTTGCGACTGTTCCTCATTTGATCCAGCAAGGCGAATCAAGAAATCAGTTTTTGAATTATGATTATCTTTGATATTTTGAATTTGGATATTTTTAATATCCTTTGTTAAAGCATTACGCAGCTCAGAGATTGTAGTATCTTTACCAAAACGGGCTTCTATGAGAATACCACCAGCAAAATCAATTCCAAAATTAAGGCCGCGACCATAAATTAAGAAAAGCGACAATACAACAAGAGTGACTGATGTCAATACGTTAAGTCGACGCCAACGCATAAAGTCAATATCGGTGTCGACTAAAATTGAACGAATCTTGGAGAAAAAACTCATTAAGTTTATTTTTTACTAAAGCTTTAAGCTTTTTATATATTTTATTTTGATGCAATCTTTTTAATAGATGCATGAATACGAGAAAGTTTGCGAGCCGCTGTATTTAACTTAAAGATTTTTTTAGTGACGCCACGCATTAACTCAGGTTCAAGATTTTTAAATGCTTCTTCAGCTTTTAATTTATCACCTAATTTTATTTGATCTTCAACTTTTCTTACAAAAGTTCTGATTCTGCTTTTACGAGAATAGTTGATTGTTTTTTTGCGAGCATCGCTTCTAATCGCTTTTTTTGACGCTGATTTATTAGCCATAAAGAAATTTAGTATATAAATAAATTAATAAAAAAGTAAAAATATAGCTAAATATCAATTAATCAAGCCTATTTTTTAAAATTTAATTTTTAACTCAAATCCGTCAATAGCAGATAGAAAATTTTACTAATTTCTACTCAAAACTAAAAAATTAAACAATTTTAATTTTACCAAACTCTTTTAATTAGAAACAATTAATTATAACTTTAAGTTAATTTGGCGAAATATTTGGTAAATTTAATTTATTTACTATTAAATCATTTAACTGTCGGGAGTGTTAATAGAATAAAATACCTTTTAGGAAATATATTGCACACGCTGGGTTTGCGTGGTGGTGGCTCCCGATATTATATCGATTCACAGATTAACGCTAAACCGTTAAAACTGCTATAGTAAATCATCTTTCATATAGCTTGCCAAAGCAGAAGGGATAGCAACTGATCCATCTTGATTTTGATAATTCTCTAAAATAGCTATAATTGTCCTTCCAATTGCCAAAGATGAGCCATTTAAAGTATGGGCAAATTGATTTTTACCGTTTTGATCTTTAAATTTTATATTAGCGCGTCTTGCTTGAAAATCACCACAATTAGAGCAGCTAGAAATTTCTCGATATTTATTTTGCGAAGGTAGCCAAACTTCAAGATCATAAGTTTTTTGAGCGCAAAATCCCATATCGCCGCTACATAATAATATTTTTCGATAAGGCAGTTCAAGCTTTTCTAGAATTGAGCAGGCTATATTTGTCATTCTTTCATGCTCCTTGTAGCTTTGATCTGGAGTGGTAATTGATACTAATTCAACTTTTTTAAATTGATGTTGACGAATCATGCCTTTGGTATCTTTTCCAGCTGAACCAGCCTCACTTCTAAAACAAGGAGTACAAGCAGTAAATCTTAATGGTAGATCTTGCTCTTTGAGAGTGGATTTGCTTACCATATTGACTAGCGATACCTCTGAAGTTGGTATTAACCAGTAATCATTAGTTGTTTTAAAGGCTTCTTCGCTAAATTTTGGTAATTGGCCAGAAAATTTCATAGCTTCTGACTTGACCAGATTAGGTGGCGAAGTTTCAATATAGCCGTTATTTATAGCGATATCAAGCATAAAATTTTGCAAAGCTCTTTCTAATTTTGCCAGATTGCCCGTTAAAGTTGAAAATCTAGCTCCAGACATTAACGCTGATTGCTTAAAATCTAAAAGTCCTAATTTTTCACCAATTTCATCATGGGATAAGGGATTAAAGTTAAATTTGCGAGGATTGCCGTTTCTAGAAATTTCTACATTTTCTTCTTCAGATTTACCTATTGGTACTGATTCTTCTGGAATGTTTGGTAAATTTAATAAAACTTGCTCAAGATCATCATCTTGATTGATTTGATTATCAATTTCTTGTAATTTATCATTAATTTCTTTGGAATTTTTTAATAAATCATCTATTGCTAATCCTATTTTTTTTGAATTGGCAATTTCTTTAGCGATATTGTTTCTTTTAGATTGTAAATCTTGCTGTATAACTATTTTTTGACGCCTTTCTTCGTCTATTTTTATAATTTGTGAAGAGCTATAATGGCAAGATCGATCTTGCATAGCTTTATCAAATTGCTGCGGGTTTTGGCGAATAAATTTTATATCAATCATTTGAATTTAATGTGAAGTTGATTTTATTTGATCCATAATATATAGCTAATCTATAAATAAATCTCAAATTTTTTACCTTGATCTGTAAAGATGAAATTTGATACTCATGCCAAAGTTCATCTTTAAACGAATTAAATTAGAAATATTTTTGAGATTAAAATTAAGAAAAATGAAAGCTATATACCCATACAAATTGAAGCTTTTCTTAATTTTAAGCCAAAAAGATAAAGAATTTAATCGCTCATTTTTAACTGCTTTAAAGATGAACTTTGGTATTATAGGCTTAGCTATAAAAATTAAAACTTAACTAGAAGTAACCTTAAACATTAAATATATGAAAAATTTAAATGCAATTGAGCTATCGCAAAAATTGATTCAAATTCCATCTTATAGCGGACATAATAAGCCAATAATTAACTTAATAAAAGATTATTTAGCGGATCTAGATTTTAAATGTGATATTTTGGATTTTGCAGGAGATGGTTCTTATAAGGTAAACAATCTTCACGCTGTTTTTAATCCAAATAACTATTCGCAAATTCTATATTTTGCTGGCCATACTGATATTGTTAATGAAGGCAATAAAGGGTCTTGGAGATTTCCACCTTTTTCTGCTACAATTTCTGAAGATAAGCTTTATGGTCGCGGCGCTTCTGATATGAAATGCGCTATTGCCTGTTTTATGATTGCGGTAAAAGAATTTTTGTATCAAAATAAATCTCCTAAATTTGGCATTGGTTTTTTAATAACCAATGATGAAGAAGCTGATGGAGTTAATGGCACAAAAAAAGTATTGAATTGGATGAGGCAAAATAATCACAAAATCTCAAGCTGCATAGTTGGAGAGCCAACAAATCCTAGTAAATTTGGCGAAATGATGAAAATTGGTCGTCGAGGTTCAGTATCTTTTTCTTTAAAGGTAATTGGCAAGCAAGGCCATGTTGCTTATCCGCAAATTGCTCTTAATCCAAATACGATAATGGTTAATATTTTGCGCATCTTAAAAGATCATAAATTTGATGATGGTAACAAGTTCTTTGATGCAACCAATCTAGAAGTTACCGCTATTGAATCACAAAATCTAGGTGGCAATGTTATTCCTAACGAAGTTAGTGCTAATTTTAATGTGCGTTTCAACGATAATCATTCGGGTCAGGATATAGTAAATTTAGTTAAATATGTCTGTGATAAATCAGTATCAAATTTAAATGATATAGAAGCACGATATGATTTGCAATTTAGAATTAGCGGAGAATCATTTCTTTGTCAGCCTAAAAAAATTGCAAACTTAGCAAAAGAATCAATAATTAAAAACTGTAATATTGTGCCAGAATTTAGTACTTCTGGTGGCACGTCTGACGCAAGATTTATTAAAGATTATTGTAGCGATATGGTTGAGCTTGGTTTAATCAATGAAACAGCGCACAAAATTGATGAATGCAGCAAAATAGAAGATGTAACCAGTTTAAAAAATGTTTATCTAGATATTTTGCAAAACTATTCCCCAGCTTAGCTGGTCAATAACATCAAACGCTCCTACAAAACAACAATTACTAAAATTATGCAAAAATTATATGATATAATACTAACCTTTTTTTATGTCGGCAAAATAAAGAAGGCTCCAGGAACCTGGGGTTCTGCAGCTGGATTGATGCTATGGCTAGTTTTTGCAGCTATTTTTTTTATTTACAGCAAAAGTGGCTTGTGGCAAAATACATTTTGGTTTTTGTTTATTTTATTTTTTACCCTTATTGGCGCTCGTATTGTACCTAAATATCAAAAGCAAAATAATTACAAAAAAATTGATCATGGATCCGTTGTTTTAGATGAAGTTGTAGGACAAATAACCGCTTTGCAAATAGTTTATATTAAGGTTTTTAACAGCTATATTTCGCTAAGCTTTAGCTTTTTACTATTTTTGCTACTATCCTTTATTTTGTTTCGCGTGCTCGATATAACTAAGCCATTATTTATAGGTAGAATCGATAGAGAGCTTAAAGGAGGTTTAGGAGTATTCTTGGATGATTTAGTTGCTGGTGTTTTTGCTGGATTGATTGCTATAATTTTACTTGAGGTTATAATATTATAATTTGCAGATGTTTTTGAAGACAAGAAATATTTGCAATGTTAAGAATTTAATTTATTAAAATTGTATTAATTGACATTTAATATAAATATTGCATAAAATTTGACTTTCTGCAGAAGGTTTTTATAAAATCTTGCAATTAGATAGGTTAAATTCAAAAATTCCTTGAAATTGGCATTTTTATAAGACTTATTTTGACTCTTAAGATATCTTTAACAATTAGATGAGTTTATTTTTATCGCAATTTGGCAACATATTTACATCGCTAATCATTCCTGCCGCTGGTTGGATTTTGCTTATAGTTTTACCATTACTTGGTGCAGTTGCCTATTTAACACTAATGGAGCGTAAAATTATTGGCGCCATGCAACTGAGAAAAGGGCCGAATGTTGTTGGACCCTTTGGCTTGTTACAACCCTTAGCCGATGGTTTAAAATTAATGCTAAAAGAAGTTATCTTGCCAAGCAAATCTAATAAAAAATTATTCTTATTAGCTCCTATCATCACTTTTTTTCTAGCTTTAATTGGTTGGGCAGTAATTCCTTTTTCACAAAATTTTGTATTAGCTGATTTAAATATCGGAGTTGTTTATTTGCTAGCCACATCTTCTTTGGGCGTCTATGGTGTAATAATTGCTGGCTGGGCCAGTAATTCAAAATATGCTTTTTTGGGTGCCATTAGATCATCGGCGCAAATGATATCTTACGAAGTTTCTATTGGTTTAATTATAGTTTCTGTAGTATTATTGGTTGGATCGCTTAATCTATCTGATATCGTTATGGCGCAACAAAAAGGTTGGTTTGTATGGCCATGCTTTCCTATGTTTATTTTATTTTTTATTTCAGCCTTAGCCGAAACAAATCGTCACCCATTCGATCTTCCTGAAGCTGAGGCAGAGTTAGTAGCTGGCTATAATGTTGAATATAGCTCAATGCCATTTTCAATGTTTTTTCTAGGAGAATATGCAAATATGATTCTTATTTCTGCATTTGCTTCTATTTTATTTTTGGGTGGCTGGTTATCTCCAATTGATAATGAATTTTTTAATGCAATTCCCGGCCCTTTTTGGCTTAGTATAAAAGTCTTAATTTTGTTATTTGGATTTATCTGGGTAAGAGCTACACTGCCAAGATATCGCTATGATCAATTAATGCGTTTAGGCTGGAAAGTATTTCTACCAATTTCTTTAACTTGGGTAGTATTAACTGCCGCCTTCGTTGTTTTTTAAATTTATTTATGCGTTTACTAAAGCAAGCTTCAAATTTTTTATTAAAAGAGATAATAATAGGTCATATATTGACTCTATATTATATGTTTAAAAGAAAAGTTACAATCAACTACCCTTATGAAAAAGGCGAGATTAGTCCAAGATTCAGAGGAGAACACGCTTTGCGTCGCTATCCTAATGGCGAAGAAAGATGTATAGCTTGTAAGTTATGTGAAGCGGTTTGTCCAGCACAAGCCATAACTATTGAAGCTGAAGAAAGAGAAGACGGTAGCAGAAGAACTACCAAATATGATATCGATATGTTAAAATGTATTTACTGTGGAATGTGTCAAGAGGCCTGCCCTGTTGACGCTATAGTAGAAAGTCCTAATTTTGAGTTTTCAACCGAAACAAGAGAAGAATTATATTATGATAAAAATAAGTTATTAGCCAATGGCGAACGTTATGAATACATGCTTAATCACGCTATTGAAGCTGATATTGATCAACGCTAATTAATTTACCTATTATTATGAGTTTAGAGTTGGGTTTATTTTATTTATTTTCTACTGTTTTATTATTGTCAGCTTTTGCTGTAGTTGTTGTAAGAAACACTGTTTATAGTGTATTATTTCTTATTTTGACCTTTGTTAATGCCGCCTGTTTATTTGTATTAAGTGGTTCAGAATATTTGGCCATGTTGCTAATAGTAGTTTATGTTGGCGCTATTGCTGTATTATTTTTGTTTGTGGTTATGATGCTTAATGTAGATAAAGCAAAAAAGAATGAGCCAAATCGCAAGAGGCCTTTATTGCTAATGATCACAGCTCTATTATTTAGCGAGATATTTATTATTAGCAAATTTTCTTCAATTAAATTTTATGAAAAAGTTAATTTATATCCTATTGATAAAAATATATCTAACGTCAAAGCTATTGGTAATGTTCTTTATACTGATTTTATTTTACCTTTTCAAATCTCAGGAATTATTCTATTTGTGGCAATGATTGGAGCAATTGTTTTAACAATTAAAGACAGCAATAGACTGCTTAAGAAGCAAAATATAGCCGATCAAGTGTTACGCTCAAAATATGATTCAATTGAGATAGTAAAAGTTAAATCTGGTCAAAATTTAAATATATAATTATGATTCAAACCATAGATTTTGTTATAATTGCCGCTATATTATTTTGCATTGGAGTTAGTGGCATTTTTATTAATCGTAAAAATATTATATCTTTATTGATGTCGATTGAGTTAATGCTTTTGGCGGTAAATATTAATTTTGTAGCATTTTCAACCCAGATGAATGACTTAGTTGGCCAGATTTTTGCTATTTTCATATTAACTGTTGCTGGGGCCGAGGCTGCCATAGGACTAGCTATACTAATAAGCTATTTTAATCATAAAAACAACATAGATATAGAGAATATATCTTCCATGAAAGGTTAATCTAGACAATATACAATATAATTAACTCTAGGTATAATAACATTTCCCATCTAAAAAACATACAAAAACTAAACAATCTGACTTTATCTTTTTGGTTAAAAATTGCAAAAAGCCTTAAGTCCTATAGGCATAGGACTTGCATTTTTTAAAAGTTTTTATCTCAAAAAATATTTTGTTATAATTTTATTTAAAGATGGGATTTGGTATTGGAATCTCCTGTTGTAAACTCAGCTACAATATCTTGACATTTGCTTTTCATCTGTTGCTCATATTCTAAAATCTCAATATTGGCATTTTTTTGACAAAGATTGATATATTGGCCTCGTAATTTGATTAATTCAAAATCAGCATATAGTGCTTTATTAGAATTTAATAAGTTATTATCATTTTGATTTTTGATCGAATCATTTTTTGATATATTATCTTTACTAGATTCAAATTGCGATATATCATTAATTCCTAAAGCATTAAAATCATTATTGTTATAAAAATCTGATCTGATGTTAGTTTTTCTGATAGCTTCTTTATTATCTTTTGATTCTTTTATCATATCGCTAGGAAAGCGATCAAATGATTGTCTTTGACATATTATTTTCTTTTTAATTTCCTTGTAAGATTTACTTTTTTTTATATCTAATAAACACTTATTCATATTATCATAAGCTAAAGAGCATCTAGTAAAATCTTCACCATAGATTTTATATTTAATGCAATTTGGATATTTTATTTCAGATTTCTTGAATTGGTTAATTTTTTCGTCTATTCTTTGATTTAAAACAAAACTGGTATTATAATTGTTATTTTTATATATAGAGTAAGTAGGATCTTTAAATGGAGGTATGGTAAATCTTGTTTCGATTAATATTTTGCGACATAAAAAATACTCATCAATTTTAACTTGATCTTCGGTATAAAACTCAAATCCCATATCAAGACATTTCTGATGATCTATTTGTTCAATTTGAATATTAGCTCTTTCTAATAATAATTCTGGTGATAGTGATAACATTTTTGATATTTCTGCTATAAGGTCACCAATATATTTGTTATGTTTTACGTTTTCTTCTTTTGAATTATCAGTTTTTAATCGATATTTAGTTGTTGAAAGGCGACATCGCCAGTAATTAGAGTTAATAGCATTGTCATTTTCATTGTAATTAGATCCAGTAGAGTTGCAAAAATTATGATCAGCTTTTTCAAATTCTCTAATATAATCTACTTCAGAGATGATATATTTGGAAAATGTTTTTTTATTTTGACAAGAAAATAGATTATACCTCATAAGAGGTTTTTCTTATTTACAATAATATGTTATATTTAATTAAAATGGACAGTGTCAAAATAACAACAATAACAAGCTTA
>JALQXY010000087.1 GCA_023262945.1 Rickettsiales bacterium
ATCCATCAAAAAATTAGGATTTGAGCCTTCTAACCCATATAGCGGGCAAGAGCGCTTCGCGGCGATTCTCATGGTGTAATTCTCGGCTTCTAACTCCCTCAGGACGTCGAGATATGAGGCAAACAATGCTCCTGGCCACCGGCCGACTTCTGGCTAAAGTAGTCCACTTTTGGTTTGAGATCATTTTCAACATTCCGTGGGGATACAAAACAATGAACCACTTTTGCCATATCAATTACGACATATTCCAGCAAATTAAGGCTTGGCCAACAAGTTCAAGATCCCCACGGAATGTTGAAAATGATCTCAAACCAAAAGTGGACTACTTTAGCCAGAAGTCGGCCAGTGGCCAGGAGCATTGTTTGCCTCATATTTCGACGTCCTGAGGGAGTTAGAAGCCGAGAATTACACCATGAGAATCGACGCGAAACGCTCTTGACCGCTATATGGGTTAGAATTAATATTAAATTATACAAAAAATTCTATTAATGCAAATGATTTTCTTGTTATTGAAGATAAAATAAACCATAAATGTTTAACAGATATATTTTTGCAATTAGCCAATACAGAAGATACAGATTTATATAAATTAACTGAAATTTATTTAAATAAAAACGAAGATAGATCTAAAACAAATAGTGATTATTATGCTATTAAAAATAAGGATCCGATTGCTAAAGAAATATATTCTAATTTTAAAAATTGGAAACATATTTATTATAAATATATGTTTAATACAAATATTTTAGTAAATTCATCTATTATTTTCAATGCTTGTGAAAATTATATTAAAGGTATCTATTGGACATTTAATTATTATAAATTTGGTATTATTGATCACGAATGGTATTATCCTTACGAATATCCTCCTACATTAAAAGATATTACAAATCATTCTATTGGCAATTCAGTACCAGAAATAAAACAAAACGGTGAATTTATATCAAATGATATTCAATTATTGATAGTTCTTCCGAAAAGTAGTGCAAATTTAATGAATCAAAAATTAATTAAATATACAGAATCTATCGACCAAGGATTATATCATATATTTCCTGAAAAATACAAAATTATAACATATTTAAAAACACATTTATGGGAATGTTCTCCTATTCTACCAAGAATTAATATCGAATATATAAAAAATTTAGTATATAATTGCAAATATTAAATGCTAAATCAAATGAAATTCTTTTTCTAGCTATTGTATTGCTTTCTCTGTAATTAGTTAAAAATAATGAATTATATTTTTCTCTTAAATTATTTATATAATTATTCATTTTTTCAACTAATATTTTTTGTTCATCAAGTGTTAGTTTTTTATTTATACAAAGTGTAGCATAACTTCTTGCTGATAGATTAGGTGTATTATCAATAAATATTTTTTCATCTTCAACAAATTTAAATCCTAATTTACTATTTTCATTATCATCAATACATTTTAATAATATATTTGTAATATTTTCTTTAGTATTTTTTGTTGCTCTACATATCTTATATTTAGAACTTATAGGAAGATTATAAATTTCTCCACCAAAAATATAATTATTTTCGGATGTAAAAGATAGTTTTAATTTTTTAATAGAT